>NZ_RZSB01000222.1:0-8092 GCF_004023285.1 Mesorhizobium sp. M2A.F.Ca.ET.067.02.1.1 | reverse complement strand
AGGCGTCGAGCAGGCGCTGCTGCTCGGGCGTCAGCAGCGGTCCCTGCTTGTCATTGTGGAGGCGGGCCACGCCGATCGCTGTCCGCCCAGTCCGCAAAGGCAGATAGAGCCGTTTTGCGCCGGGCAAGGTGTCGGCGCCGCGGCCGGCTGCGCGGTTGTGCTCCCAGGCCCAGCGGGCGGCCGCGATATCGGCCTCGGCCAGGGTATCGTCCGGCGGATAGCCGGCCTTGACGGTGATGGTGCCGTTTTCCGGCAAAAGCAGCACGACGCGGACCTTCAACATCGAGGCGATCTGGAAGGCGGTGGCCCACAGCACGTCGTCGAGCGTGCCGGCGCCGGCGAGCTTCTTGGAAAAGGAATAGATATCCTCGGTGGCGCGCGCCCGCGAGCGCGCGGCGACAGCCTGGCGCTGCACGCGCGCCGTCAGATTGCTGGCGATCACGGCGACGACGAGGAAGACCACAAAGGCAACGATGCTTTCCGGGTCCCGGATCGTCAGCGTGTACCGCGGCTCGAGGAAGAAGAAGTTGAAGGCAAGCGCGCTCACGAAACAGGCATAGAGCGCCGGCCAGAGCCCGAAGGTGACCGCCGACGTCAGCACCGCCAGAAGCAGGACGCTGGCGAGATTGCGGACGTCGAGGAACTGGTCGAGGATCGAGCTGACGGCCAGCGCGCCGGCGACATAGACGGTCGAGATCAGATAGGGCCAGATCTGGAAAGGCTTTTGCTCGGGCGCGGCCTTGAGCCGCGTCGAGGGCGTATCGGTATCACGCTCGGCGCCGGAAATGACATGGACGCTGATGTCGCCGGCATTGCGGATCAGATCATAGGTGAGCGAGCCCTCGATCAGCTCGCGCCAGCGCGAACGGGTAGGCCGGCCGATGACGATATGGGTAAAATTGTTGGCGGTCGCGTGGCGCACGATGTCCTGGGCGACGTTCTGGCCGGGGAGGGTGGTGATCTCGGCGCCGAGCTGCTCGGCAAGGCGCAGGTTCCTGGCCAGGCGATCCTTGTCTTCCTCGGACATGCCGGCCAAACGCGGCGTGTCGATGTGAAGCGCCGTCCAGGGCGCGCGCAGCCGGTCGGCGAGCCGGCGCGCATAGCGGATGCGGGCCGCGCCGCCAGGTTGCGAGTCGACGCAGACGAGCACCCGCTCGCCGGCCGCCCAGGGACCGGGAATGGCGTGCGACTGCATGTGGTTGAGCAACTGTTCGTCGACGCGCTGGGCGGTGCGGCGCAGCGCCAGCTCGCGCAGCGCCGTCAGATTGCCCGGTGAGAAATAATTCTCGATGGCGCGCTGCGCGGTGTTGGGGAAATAGACCTTGCCGTCATGCAGCCGCTTGATGAGGTCGTCGGGGGTGAGATCGATGACCTCGATGTCGTCGGCCTCGTCGATGATGGAATCGGGGACCGTCTCGCGCACCCTGACGCGCGTGATCTGGGCGACGACGTCGTTCAGGCTCTCGACATGCTGGATGTTCAGCGTGGTGTAGACGTCGATGCCCTGAGCCAGGATCTCCTGGACGTCGAGATAGCGCTTGGGATGCCGGCTGCCTGGCGCGTTGGTGTGGGCAAGCTCGTCGACCAGGACGAGGTCGGGGCGGCGCTTCAGGATGGCGTCGATATCCATCTCGTCCAAGGTCTGGCCGCGATAGTCGACCAGTCGGCGCGGGATCACCTCGTAGCCGTCGACCAGCGCCTGGGTTTCCTTGCGGCCATGCGTCTCGACGATGCCGATGACGACATCGACGCCGTCGGCGCGGCGGGCGCGGCCCGCCATCAGCATCTCGTAGGTCTTGCCGACGCCGGGTGCCGCGCCAAGGAATATGCGCAGGCGGCCGCGGCCCTCGCGCTCGGCATGCTCCAGCAGCGCGTCGGGGGAGGGGCGGTTCTCGGAGTCGGTCCGGTCGTCGGGCATCAGTCCAATCATGGATTGCGCCGGGGACCGTGTCGATCCCCGGCGCGCGTGGATCACTTCAGCTCGTCCAGCGCCAGGTTCAGCGCCAGCACATTGACCACTGGCTCGCCGAGGACGCCAAGCTCGCGAGCTTCGACATGGCCGTCGACGAGCGCCTTGACCTTGGCCTCGTCAACACCGCGGGCCTTGGCGACGCGCGGCACCTGGAAATAGGCGGCCTCGGGGCTGATGTCGGGATCGAGGCCGCTGCCGGAGGTCGTGACCAGGTCCATCGGCACCGGCGCGTTCGGGTTCTCGGCCTTCAGCTTCTCGGCGTCACCCTTGATGCGGTCGATCAGTTTCGCGTTTGTCGGGCCGAGATTCGAGCCGCTGGAGGCCGTCGCATTGTAGCCGTCGCCGGCGGCCGACGGCCGGCCGTGGAAATAGCGGTCGCCGGCAAAGGCCTGGCCGATCAGGCTGGAGCCGATGACCTTTCCGTCCTTCTCGATCAGGCTGCCATTGGCCCGGCTCGGGAACAGCGCCTGGGCGATGCCGGTCATGCCGATCGGATAGATCAGGCCGGTCAGCACCGTGAAGAAGACGATCATGACAAAAGCGGGTCTGAGTTGCTTGAACATCGGGATAAATCCTTATGCGAGGCCGAGGGCCGTGACGATCAGGTCGATCGCCTTGATGCCGACGAAAGGCACGATGATGCCGCCGAGGCCGTAGACGAGCAGGTTGCGGGTGAGCAGCGAGCCGGCGCCGATGGCACGATATTTCACGCCCTTCAGCGACAGCGGGATCAGCGCGATGATGATCAGCGCGTTGAAGATGATGGCCGACAGGATGGCGCTCTGCGGCGTCGCCAGATGCATGATGTTGAGCGCCTGCAGCGGACCGGTGGACTGGCCGGGCGCGACATAGAAGACCGCGAACATCGCCGGGATGATGGCGAAGTACTTGGCCACGTCGTTGGCGATCGAGAAGGTCGTCAGTGAGCCGCGCGTCATCAACAGCGCCTTGCCGATCTCGACGATCTCGATCAGCTTGGTCGGGTCGCTGTCGAGGTCGACCATGTTGCCGGCCTCGCGCGCGGCGACCGTGCCGGTGTTCATGGCGACGCCGACATCGGCCTGGGCGAGCGCCGGCGCGTCATTGGTGCCGTCGCCGCACATCGCGACCAGCTTGCCCTTGGCCTGCTCCTCGCGGATCAGCGACAGCTTGTTCTCAGGCGTCGCCTGGGCAAGGAAGTCGTCGACGCCGGCTTCAGCGGCGATCGCGGCCGCGGTGAGCGGGTTGTCGCCGGTGATCATCACCGTGCGGATGCCCATCTTGCGCAGCTCGGCGAAACGCTCGGCTATGCCGCCCTTGACGATATCCTTGAGGTGGACGACGCCGAGCAGGCGTCCGTCTCGCTCGACAGCCAGCGGCGTGCCGCCGGCTTTGGCGATCTCGTCGGCAACGGCCTGGAGATCGCGGATGGTGTCGCTTGTCGGGCGCGTGCCGTGGGCTGCGACCGTCGCCTGGTTGACGTGATTGAGCACCGCATCGACGGCGCCCTTGCGCACCGACGAGCCGTCGATGTCGACGCCGCTCATGCGGGTCTGCGCGGTGAAGGGCACGAAGGCTGCGTGCAGGGTCGCCATGTCGCGGGCGCGGATGCCGTATTTCTCCTTGGCCAGCACGACGATCGAACGGCCTTCCGGCGTCTCGTCGGCGAGCGAGGCGAGCTGGGCGGCGTCGGCCAGCTCCTGTTCGGTGACGCCCTTGACCGGACGAAACTCGGTCGCCTGGCGGTTGCCGAGCGTGATGGTGCCGGTCTTGTCGAGCAGCAGCGTGTCGACGTCGCCGGCGGCCTCGACGGCGCGGCCGGACATGGCAAGCACGTTGAAGCGCACCAGCCGGTCCATGCCGGCGATGCCGATGGCCGACAGCAATGCGCCGATCGTGGTCGGGATCAGCGTCACGAACAGAGCAACCAGGATCGTCACCGGGATATAGCCGCCCGAATAGGAGGCGAAGCTCGGGATGGTCGCGGTCGCCAGCACGAAGATCAGCGTCATGCCGACGAGCAGGATGTTGAGCGCGATCTCGTTCGGCGTCTTCTGGCGCTCGGCGCCCTCGACCAGCGAGATCATGCGGTCGAGGAAGGTCTGGCCGGAGGCGGCGGAGATGCGCACGCGGATCCAGTCGGAAAGCACCTGGGTGCCGCCGGTGACAGCCGAACGGTCGCCGCCGGATTCGCGGATGACGGGCGCGGATTCGCCGGTGATCGCCGCCTCGTTGACGGAGGCCACGCCTTCGATCACCTCGCCGTCGGACGGGATGATGTCGCCGGCCTCGACCAGCACGACATCGCCGACCTTCAGGCTGGTGCCCGGCACCAGCTTGAATTTCGTGCGGTCGCCATTGCTGAGCAGCTTGGCCTGGGTCTCGGTGCGCGCCTTGCGCAGCGAGTCGGCCTGCGCCTTGCCGCGGCCTTCGGCGACTGCCTCGGCGAAATTCGCGAACAGCACGGTGAACCACAGCCAGATGATGATCTGCAGGGTGAAGCCGAGATCGCCGCCCCCGGCGATGAGATCCTTGACGAACAGAACGGTGGTGAGAGCTGAGACGACGGCGACGACGAACATCACCGGGTTCTTGACCAGCGTGCGCGGATCGAGCTTGCGGAAGGCGCCGCCGATAGCGGGCACCAGGATGCGGGCATCCAGAATGCTCGCGGATTTGGACTGGCTCATTTTTGGGCTCCAGTATCGGTTATGTTGGACGGCGCCGGGCGTTCGGTCTTCGGGAAGAGGTGCGGAAGACCGGAAGCCAGCAGCCACAGCACGAACAGCACGGCCGCCATGCCGAGAAAGGTTGAAAGCGTCGGGAAAGGACGAGGCTTCTCGTCCCTTCCGTTGTCAGGCGCTCCGTCACCGGTCTGGTGACCGTCGTGCCGACGTATGTCGTTGAGGCGTGGCATGGTCATCTCAGAAGGTCTGTCCATGGATCATCGCCAAATGCTCGACGATCGGGCCGACGGCGAGCGACGGGAAGAAGGTGAGGCCGCCGACGATGATGATGACGCCGACCAGCAGGCCGACGAACAGCGTGCCGTCGGTCGGGAAGGTGCCGGCCGAAGCGGGCACGGTCTTCTTCGCCGCCAGCGAGCCGGCAATGGCCAGAGCCGGGATGATGACCAGGAAGCGGCCCATCAGCATGCCGATTGCACCCGTGAGGTTGAACCAGGGTGTGTTGCCGGTGAGGCCGCCGAAGGCCGAGCCGTTGTTCGCGGCTGACGACGTGTAGGCATAGAGCACCTCGGAGAAGCCGTGCGGGCCGCCATTGGCCATCGAGGCCACGGCGCTCGGCAGGACCACGGCGATCGCCGTGAAGATCAGCATGGCCAGCGGCAGGCACAGGATGGCGAGCATTGCCATCTTGACCTCCCTGGCCTCGATCTTCTTGCCGAGATATTCCGGCGTACGGCCGACCATCAGACCGGCGACGAAGACGGCGATGACGACGAACATCAGGATGCCGTAGAAACCGGCGCCGACGCCGCCGACGATGACTTCGCCGAGCTGCATGTTGATGATTGGGATCATGCCGCCGAGCGCGGTGAAACTATCATGCATCGCGTTGACGGCGCCGCAGGAGGCTGAGGTGGTGATGACCGCGAACAAGGCCGACAGGGCGATGCCGAAGCGTGTCTCCTTGCCTTCCATGTTGCCGCCGTCGATGCCGAGCGCATGCACCAGCGGATTGCCGGCGGCCTCGGCCCAATAGCAGACGATGACGCCGGCGATGAACAGCACGCCCATCGAAGCGAGGATCGCCCAGCCCTGGCGCTGGTTGCCGACCATGCGGCCGAAGACGTTGGTGAGGCCGGCGCCGAGCACGAAGATGGTCAGCATCTGGACCATGTTCGAGATCGCGTCCGGATTCTCGAACGGATGCGCGGCATTGGCGTTGAAGAAGCCGCCGCCATTGGTTCCGAGCATCTTGATGGCGACCTGCGAGGCGACCGGTCCGAGCGCGATGGTCTGCTTGGCGCCTTCCAGCGTGGTGGCGTCGACATAAGGCCCAAGCGTCTGCGGAATGCCGAGCCAGACATAGACCAGCGTCAGCACGATACACATCGGCAGGAGCACGTAGAGCGTGCAGCGCGTCAGATCGACCCAGAAATTGCCGATCGACTTGCCCGAGGCACGAGCGAAGCCGCGGATCAGCGCGATCGCGATGGCGATGCCGGTGGCGGCCGAGACGAAATTCTGGACGGTGAAGCCCGCCATCTGCACGAGGTAGGACATCGTGCTTTCGCCGCCGTAATTCTGCCAGTTGGTGTTGGTGACGAAGCTCGCGGCGGTGTTGAAGGCGAGCTGCGGGTCGACCGCGGTCATGCCTGCGGGGTTGTAGGGCAGCACGCCCTGCAGCCGCTGCAGCGCATAAAGAACGAGGAAGCCGGCGAGATTGAAGAGCAGCATGCCTGTCGTGTAGACGGCCCAGTGTTGTTCCTCTCGCTCGTTGGTGCCAGCCAGGCGATAAAGGCCGCGTTCAATCGGAACCAGAACCGGTGAAAGAACAGTGCGATCGCCGTTGAACACGCGGTGCATATAGAAGCCGACCGGCTTAACGAGCGCGACGAGGATGCCGCAATAGAGAAGGATTTGTATCCAGCCGTAGATTGTCATTGTGATGGCTTTCCGTGCCTGGCGCCGGAACGTTCAGAAACGCTCGGGGCGGATGAGGGCGTAGGTGAGATAGGCGAGCAGGAACAAGGTCACCGCGCCGCCGAGAATGTAATCGAGAAGCATGATCCGACCCTTCCGCTTAGATTCTGTCGCAGGCTTTGACGTAGGCTAAGGACAGGGCGAAGAACAAAATCCCGATCCCGAGAACTATCAGGTCCATTGCAGGTCTTCCTTTTCCACTTTGTGTTTGCGGGCTCGCGGTGGCGGGCTCAAAACTGCACGCGGACGCTCGACACCTGGGCGGCAACGGCGATCAAAGCGTTTCTTCGAAGGAGATATGGACCCGATCGCCATAAAGGTTCGAGACGGAGCGGGCGGGAAAGATATAGGAATTTTATAGGGGTTTTGGCCGACCCGGCCTGCAGCTCCGGTTGGCTAATGTGCGTTGGCAGATCCATGCCTTTGGCGGTTGGCGGAGCCGCCTGCCGCGGTCGTCATCCACGGGCGGAGCAAGGAGCGTAGCGACGCGCGCAGACCCGAGGATCCATGCCGTAACTTGGAAGCGCCGCGGCGGTCCAGAATTCTGCACCGTTGCACGCTTCGGTCTCGGTGACGGAATGGATTCTAGGGTCTGCGCGCGTCGCTACGCTCCTTGCTCTGCCCTAGAATGACGAGGTTCAGGGGGCCTTCAGCTCATCACCAGCGTTTACGATGACTACCCCACCAGACATCGATAGCCTTGCCCGACAAGGTGATCGCCTACAGCGCCGGCCGTCGGCCTTTCCACGGAATCTCGCTTTCCAACTGCGTGGACAGCGCCAGCACCGTCGCCTCGTCGCCGTAACGGCCGACGAGCTGCACGCCGATCGGCACGCCGCCCGCCGATTGCCCGAGCGGCAGCGAGATCGCCGGCAGGCCGGAGATGTTGAAGGGGAAGTTGAAGACCGCGTCGCCCCATTTGGCGTTGTAGCTGTCGAGATCGGTCTCCGACATGTCGTAGTAGCCGAGCGGACGCGGCAGCTGAGTCAGTGTCGGGGTGATGAAGATGTCATAGGGGTTGAGGTCGCCGACGATATCGCGGCCGATCAGCCTCAGTTGCTCGACGTCGGAAACATGCTTGATGCCGCTGGTCGCACGGCCGCGCTCGATGACCGCCCAGGTCACCGGCTCGACATCCTTCGGTGTCACGGGGCGGCCGACCAGCGTTTCGAGGAAGCCGAAGGTGGCGGCCGTCTGCACGTTGGTCATGTCGGTGTAGGTTTTCCACGCCGCGTCGGTGTCGAGCGGCATGTCGTGCTCCTCGACGTCGTGGCCGAGACGTTCGAGCGCGGCGACCGTGGAAAGCACCGTCTGCTTGACTTCAGGATCTATCGCGGCGCCGTTCGGCGGCGTGACGGTAAAGCCGATGCGCAATTTCTTTGGGGCACGGGCGGAGAGGTTGAGCCAGCTTTCCGCCGGCGCCGGCGGCGTGTAGGCGTCGCCGGGCAGGGCGCCGGCCACCGCGTCGAGATAG
>NZ_RZSB01000221.1:0-8093 GCF_004023285.1 Mesorhizobium sp. M2A.F.Ca.ET.067.02.1.1 | reverse complement strand
GCGATAGTGGTATCGGAAGGCCCGATGATGGATCGGCCGCCCAGGCTCGCCGGCAAAGTCAGGCGGCCTTGTGGAACTCCATGTCAAAGCGCAGCGGATGGCCGAGCGCCTTGAACGCCTCCTCGAGCGAGTCGAGCCGTGAATTGTGGTCGAGCCGGAACAGCCGATCGACATGCTCCCGTTGGCATTTCAGCTCGCGCATCAGATCGGCCCGACTCCAGCCCTTTTCCCTCAAGGCCATGTAGAGAGCCGATTTCAGGAAGACGAGCGCCGGGACTTCCACAAACCATCCCTTGCCCTTGGTTTCCTTGAGCGGGAAGGGGATATCATCCCCATGCGCAATTCGGGCGGCGATGGCTTCCTCGATGGCATTGCGTCCATTGCGGCAGGCTTCCTCTTTTGTGCCGCCATACGAGACCACCTCGTCGAATTGAGGCGCCGTAACCAGCCAGGTATCGTTGTCGTCGGGCGTGAGAGCGACTTCATACCACATACACGGTCTCCTCTATTTCAGGCCCAGATCCTTCTTGATCTTCTCGACCAGACGCGTTCCAAGCTCCTTGCCGCCGCCATGCATCGGCAGCTGCGAGACCTTGTCTTTAAAACGAACAGTCAGGTGACCGCTCCCACCGCGGTGGGTTTCAAAAGGTGCATCCCTGCTTGGCGAGCCAGCGCCGGAATTCGCTTGCGTTCATAAAAGATAGCGTATTCCACACATCTGTGGAAGTCAACAGAAGTGTGGGGTTGTTCAAGTCGTTGGAGAATTAGGAGAAATTGTCTTGGGTTAGCGCATCAATTCGAAAAGAGGAATCCGCCAGACCAGCCTAACGCCTGTTGACGGAAACTGGCACCAGCTCTCGCTACAATCGCCGAGGAATCGTCGACACTGCTGGCGGCGAAAAACGAGGTGACAATGGCCCCGATCAAGGTCGATCCGGACAAGGTCCGGGAATTCCCCGATGCGCAAAGCTTCCATGCCTGGCTGGCCGACAACCACGCCTCTGAAAGCGAGGTCTGGATCAAGATCCACAAGGTCGGCTCGGGCCTCGCCTCGATCACGCCGAAGGAGGCGGTCGACGTCGTGCTCTGCTTCGGCTGGATCGACGCGGTGCGCAAGTCGCTCGACGACAAGAGCTTCCTGCAGCGCTACACGCCGCGCGGTAAAAAGAGCATCTGGAGCAAGATCAACATCGACAATGTCGCGCGCCTGGTCGAGGCGAGCCGCATGACCGAGCACGGCCTGCGCGAGGTCGAGGCTGCCAAGGCCGACGGCCGCTGGGACCGTGCCTATGCCGGCTCGAAGGAGATGATGCAGGCCGCGATCGATGCCGAGCCGAAGGCGAAAGCGATGCTGGAAAAGCTCTCGGCGCAAAACCGCTTCGCGCTCGCCTTCCGCACCAACAACATGAAGACCGAGGCGGGGCGCAAGAAGAAGATCGCCGATCTGGTGGCCATGCTGAAGCGCGGCGACACCATCCATCCGCAGAAGAAGTAAGGCATGATCCCGAAAAGTGGTTGCCGGTTTTCGGAGAAGATCATGCCTCACTAAGGCAACCAAAAAACGCCGCCCGGAAGGGAGGGCGGCGTTTTCGGGAAGCGACGATCCTGAACCCTTTGGAAGCGGTCCGGGATCATCCGGTCATGAAGTTCGAAACGCCTCTGGCCTTACGCGGCCTTCTTCGCAGCATGCTTCTTCGCATGGTGCTTGCGCACATGGTGCTTCTTCACGGGATGCTTCTTGGCATGATGCTTCGCGTGCTTCTTCACGTGATGATGCTTACGGGCGTGGTGACGGTGATGCTTGCGGTGATGCTTCTTGTGCGGGCCATTGCTGGCCGGCTTGGCGGCGGTCGCTGCCGGCTTCGCAGCTTCGGTGGTCGCGGCCGGAGCAGTGGTCGTGGTCGTCGCGGCGGCGTTGGCTTCGGTGGTGCCCAGCGATGGCACCGCGAAAGCGAGCGCGACGGCAAGGCCGAGTGCGGAAAGAAGGGTCTTTTTCATAATCGGCAATCCTTGGTTAAGATCGATGTCTGTTGTCGCGCGCCGCAATCGCTCGGCTGCTCCGGTGCCGTTTATGACAGCGGGTTTTTTCGCTAGTTTTTCCGGATTGTTGAATCTTGTTTCCGGATTGTGTCCGGCATTTCCCCGCCCGTGGAACGGGGGCTGCCTGCTGGTGAAAACCCGACGCGAAACGCGCCTTCCGACCGACCCAGGCGGACTATCGGACTCGACGATGGCGTCCGAGCCGCTGCTGGGCTAATGTCGCCGGAACGAGGCCAAAACGGTGTCCGGCTGACAGACCTGTTATTAACACCAGCGTCTGGCGCCACTTAGTACTGGAAGATCAGTTCCGATGCCTACGTTGCTGTCACTGCCCGACGACATATCGATCAAATCGGCGCTCGGGGAATCTGTCCTTGAAGCCGCTCGCCGGGCAGATGTCCCGATCGCCTGCGCTTGCGGCGGCAAGGCCAAGTGCTCGACCTGCCGGATTTGGATCCTCGACGGCGCGGACCGCTGCCCGGAGCGCACCGCGCCGGAGCGCGCCCTCGTGGAGCGGTTGGGGCTTGGCAACAACGTACGCCTGGCATGCCAGCTCAGACCTGACTCCGACATCACCTTCCGCAGGCTCGTACTCGACGAGACCGACCTGCGAATGACCAGTCAGTTGCTCCCGCACAGGTCCACCAGTGCGGGCGAGCTGAAGTCGGTCGTCATTTTCTTCAGCGACGTCGCCGGGTTCACCCATTTCTCCGAAACTTTGACGCCCTACGACGTCATGTACCTGCTCAATCGGTATTTCACTCAGGTCGCTGAAGTCATCGAGCTCAACGACGGCTACATCGACAAGTTCGTCGGCGACGGGCTTATGGCGATATTCGGCGTGCAGGGCCAGGACGATGCACCGGTGCGCGCCGTCAATGCGGCCCTGCAGACCCTTGCCACGGTCGATCGGCTGAAGCCCTTTTTTGCCTCGATGTATGGCATCGAGTTCGATATTCGCGTGGGCTTGCATCTGGGCGAAGCGGTGATTGGCTCGGTCGGATCGCCCGGCAACGAGCGCCTGACGGCTATCGGCGATGCGGTCAATGTGGCGAGCCGGGTGGAAGCGGCCAACAAGGAGGCCGGAACCCGCCTCCTGATTACCGAGACGCTCTATGAACAGGTCAAGGGTGAGGTTGAAATATCCGATTTCATTCGAGTGCGTTTGCGCGGTACCTCCGACCGAATTACGCTGTACGAGATAAAGAAGCTGAAGGTTGAAGCCGAGCGCCGGCTGAACGAAAAAGGCGCGCGGGAGACTATGCAGCTGGGCGGCAAGACCTGGCATCGGACGGTTGCCACGAGCGAACTGAAGGATGGCGACCACAAAGTCATCGAGTTCCAGGCGCTCTATGCCGTGATTTTGCGCAGGGGCGGGCGCGTCTATGCCTTTAACAATGCCTGCCCGCATTTGAAGTTGCCATTCTTCGAGACTGGCTTGCGGGCCAACGGCCACGCAGGACGGGCGAGCATTTTCGGCGAGGACGGCACTCTGGTGTGTCGCTGGCATCACAGCGGATTCGATCTGGATACAGGCGAAATCGTAAGGTGGTGCGAGGCGCTCAATGAGGACGGAACTTCGGCCGGCATGGAGATTCTCGGCGATATTTCAAAGAACCGGGCTCCGCTGCACCTCTTTCCGTGCCGCGAGGAGGATGGCTACATCTGGATCGGTTTCGATTGAGCGTACCGCCAGGTCATCCCAAACGCCCGCCAATCTGCTGTCGGTCCGGCCAGTAAAGTCCTCCAGCCGAGTTGGGACCATTCGGCCCTAGAGCAATTCCAGGAAAAGTCCGTAGCGGTTTTCCGTCCGGAATTGCGCAGAAACAAAGACCGCGCCCGTTCATGAACTGCATTGCGCAATGAGCGCCAATTCGGCGCTTTAATCGGTCGGCGTGATCGATGCCATCTTGGCTGTCGGTAAGAGGAAATTGAAGGAACAGCAGCAATGACCAACACCAAGAATTCCGGCAAGGTGGCCCTGGTCACCGGCGGCAACCGTGGCATCGGCCTGGAAACGGCCCGCCAGCTCGCGGAACTCGGCTTCACAGTGCTCATCGGCGTGCGTGATCTCGCCAAGGGCGAGGCGGCGGCCAGGAAGCTCGGCGGCAAGGTCGAGGCCATCGAGTTGGATGTCGCCGCGCCTGAAGCGGCCGTGAGCGCCGCGGCAGAGGTCGAGCGCCGCTTCGGCCAGCTCGACGTTTTGGTGAACAACGCCGCGATCCATTACGACCCGTCGGCGCAGGCGCTCCAGCCCGACTGGACAGTGATCCGCGAGGCTTTCGAGACCAATGTCTTCGGCGCCTGGCGTGTCGCAGCCGCCTTTGCGCCGCTGCTCAGCGCCTCCGGCCATGGCCGGCTGGTCAATGTTTCGTCGGAAGGAGGCTCGCTTGCTTCGATGGGCGCCGGCGCGCCGGCCTATTCTACCAGCAAGGCGACGCTCAACGCGCTGACCCGCATCGTGGCGGCCGAATTGCGCGGCTCGGGCGTGCTCGTCAATGCGATCTGTCCAGGCTGGGTCGCGACCGACATGGGCGGACCGGGCGGACGCCCGGTGGCGCAAGGCGCTGCCGGCATCGTCTGGGCCGCGACCTTGCCCGACGATGGCCCGACCGGCGGCTTCTTTCGCGATGGCAAGCGCTTGCCGTGGTGAATTGTCGGCTTTCGGCTCCACACCGGCACCTCCACGCCCGCACCCTGCAACCGAAGCGAAATACCCCCAAAAATAGTCAAGTTGGCGGTGTCGAGCCCTCCGAAACGAACATCCGGCGACATCCAATCGAAACAAACTTCAATCACTTAGCCAATGAAAGCGTCCAGAATCGCGCCCGAATCAGGCCCGCGGACAGAGTTCAGTGCCTCGCAGGAAGACTAGCATGCTGCTTCTCAACCAACGCCCAGAACACAACCAGCCGTTGGTTGCCGCCGATGCCGAGTCGCTCGGCAGGGCGGGAGGAGAGCGGGCCGAGCGTTACCTCAAGGCGCGCCAAAGCGATGCCGAAACACCGCTGCATGCCTTGCCGGCATTGGCCGGCGAGCTCGGCATCGCCGCGCTTCATGTCAAGGATGAGGGCCAGCGTCTTGGCCTTGGCTCCTTCAAGGCGCTGGGCGGGGCCTATGCCGTCATGCGGCTGGTGCTGGAGGAGGCCGGCAAGTGGCTCGGGCGAGACGTCGACATCGGCGAGATAAACGACGCCCGGGTGCGCCAGATCGCCTCCGGCATGATCTTCGTCTGCGCCACCGACGGCAACCATGGCCGCTCGGTCGCGCAGGGCGCCAGCCTCGTCGGCGCGCGGTCGGTGATCTTCGTCCATGCCGGCGTAAGCCGCGAGCGGGTCGCGGCCATCGCCCGCTTCGGCGCCGAGATCGTTGAGGTCGAGGGCGGCTATGACCATGCGGTGCGCGAGGTCGCGCGCGTCGGCGCCGAGCGCGGCTGGAAGATCGTCTCCAACACTTCCTGGCTCGGCTATGAGCGCGTCCCCGGCCTGGTCATGCAGGGCTATACGGTGATCGTGCGCGAGACGCTGCGGCGTCTGCCCGAGCCGCCAACGCATGTCTTCCTGCAGGCCGGCGTCGGCGGCTTCGCGGCCGCGATCGCCGGCCATATGGCGGTCCTGCTCGGCTCCAGGCGGCCGAAGGCCGTGGTGGTGGAGCCGGAGCGCTCGGCTTGCGTCTACGCTTCGGCTGAGGCCGGACGTCCGGCAACGATCGCAAATCAGGAGCCGACCGTGATGACGATGCTCGAATGCGCCGAGCCGTCCCTGGTCGCCTGGCGCGTGCTGGCGCGCGTCGGCGATGCCTTCATGACGGTGGACGAAGACGATGCGGTCGCGGTGATGAAGCGGCTGGCGCGGCCGCTCGGCAACGACCCGGCCATTATCTCCGGCGAGAGCGGCGGGGCAGGCCTCGCCGGGCTGGTCCGCGCCGCGGGCGACAGGCGCATGCGCGCCGCGCTTGGCCTCGACAGGCGTTCGCGCGTGCTCGTCATCAACTCGGAGGGCGCGACCGACCATGGCCGCTTTGCCGAGCTGGTCGGGATGGCGCCCGAAGAGGTGTTCCTGCAGACTGCCTGAGAGCAGTCTGCCGGCTTTCGTGGCTCGGAAAGCCAATACGCTGCGCGGACCGCTCCTCAACCCCTACAAGGGGGAGATCAAGCAGTTCCACCCCCGGTAACTCTTTCTTCTCTGCTTTCATGCAAGACTGCAGAGACCGGGTGGCACGAACCAAAGTATGGCGGACGACAATAAACGCAACGGCAAGTTCTGGGCGCAGGCGCTTGACCGCGCTCATCTGGGCCTTTGGGACTGGAATCTGTCGGCCGGCGATTGCTACTATTCACCGACTTGGTCGAAGATGCTGGGCTATGAGCCGGGCGAGCTCGCCAACACGCCCGATCTCTGGCTGAAGCTTACCCATCCCGACGACCGCCAGCGCGCGCAGGAAAGCGGCGACCGGCACATTGCGGGTCTCGTCGATTCCATTGAGACCGAGCTGCGCCTGCGCCACAAGAACGGCCACTGGGTCTGGGTTCTCGACCGTGGCGGCATTGTCGAGCGCGACGCCGACGGCAAGCCGCTTCGGCTGATGGGCGTGCAGACCGACATCACCCGCCAGAAGGAAGCCGAGGCGGCGCTCGAGCAGGTCAACGTCCGCTTCCGCCTCGCGCTTGCAGCCAGCGGTACCGGCATCTGGCATCACGATATCGGCACAAGGAAAACCTTCTGGGACGCGCGCACCCGTGAGATATTCGGCCTCGCTGCCGACAAGGACGAGGTGTCGGCCGAGCTCTGGCACACCTATCTTCATCCGGACGATAAGGAAGCCACTGAGCGCGCCCGTCAGATCGTGCCGGGCTCCAACGATGTCGTGGCCTCGCAATACCGCATCATCCGGCGTGACGGCGAGGTCCGTCATCTCGAAACGCTGGTGCGCTTCGTCGCCGATGTCGGCTCGGCCGGGCAGATCTTGGGCACCGTGCGCGACATCACCGAGGAGAAGATGCGCGCCGAGGGACTTGCCTTCGCCGCGCGCCACGATGCCCTGACCGGTCTGCTCAACCGTTCCGCCTTCGACCGGCTGCTCGCCGAGAACATCGCCATGGTCGAGCGCCTGCCGCTGGCGGTGTTTTACGTCGACCTCGACTACTTCAAGGCGCTCAACGACTATGCCGGTCATGCCGCTGGCGACCTGGCGCTGAAGAGCGTCGCGGCGGGCATCCTCGCCAGCCTGCCCGCGTCGGCCCATGCGGCGCGTCTCGGCGGCGATGAATTCGCGCTGATGGTGCCGAACTGCAATGACGCTTGCGCCGAGCACATCGCCCGCGGCGTGCTCGCCGCGGTGCGCGATGCCGATCTCGGCTCGGCGGTCACCTCGCGCAGGCTTGCTGCCAGCATCGGGATCGCCGTCGTGCGCGACCGCAACATGAGCGTGGCCGATGCGCTCGCCTGCGCCGACGACGCCTGCTACGCCGCCAAGGCCGGCGGGCGCGACCGCTTTGCCGTGTTCTCGCCCGACACGACGTCCGGCGCCGGCGGGCTCAACGCCGCCCGGCTGGCGGCCGACCTTGTCGACGCGATGGAGGATGGCCGGCTGAAGCTGTTCGGCCAGCAGATCCATCGGCTCGGCCGGCCATGGGAGGACAGCCGCCATGTCGAGGTGCTGGCCAGGCTCGAGGCCCGCACCGGCACGATGATCCCGCCCGGCGACTTCATGCCGGTCGCCGAACGTTTCGGCCTTGCCGCGCGGCTCGACCGCTGGATCATCCGCACCGCGCTGACGCGCCACGGCGAGGCGATGCGCGCGGGCGCCATCGCGCTCGACTTCAACCTGTCGGCACAGACGCTTTCCGATCCGCAGCTATGGGATTTCGTCGACGAGGCCATCGCCGAGAGCGGGGCGCCTCCGTCGGCCATCGGCTTCGAGATCACCGAGACCGCCGCCGTCACCAATTTCGACGCGGCGGCCGAGTTCGTGCGCAAGGCGAGGTTCCGCCACTGTCGCGTCAGCCTTGACGATTTCGGCGCCGGCATGAGCTCGTTCGAATATCTCAGGCG
>NZ_RZSB01000220.1:0-8098 GCF_004023285.1 Mesorhizobium sp. M2A.F.Ca.ET.067.02.1.1 | reverse complement strand
GTCCTTCCGGGCCGGGCAGATGCATGGCGCCGACGGCCATGAAGACGTTGCCCTTGGCCAGAATCGGCATCGCATTCGCGGCCATCACCTTGTTGCGGCTGGTGATCATGGTCTGCTCGAAGGCGGCATAGCCGGCCTGGTCATCGGCGGTCTCGGGCAGCACCGCCTTGAACAGCGGCCAGAACATGCCGACCTCGCCGCGCTGGTATAGCACGATCATCGTTTCGTTGACGTCGTTGACCTTGTCGCCGAGCTTCATGGTCTCGACCAGGCTCTTCATGTGGAATTCGAGCGGCAGCGACGCCATCGCGCGTAGCTGGCCAACGGCGGTCTCGAGCCCTTCGACGTCCTTGCCCGAGGCCTTGGCGTCCGAAGCGAGCTTGACGTCCAGCACGGGTTCGCCGGCGGACTGGCGCGCCACCTCGCAGGCCGGCAGTGCCATCATCGCCGACAGGATCCACGGCTTCATCTTGGCGACCGTCGCCGGCGGGATGCCGCGGGCGTCGAGCCCCTTGTTCAGCGCCGCCGCATCGTCCGGCGACAGCAGCGACGACAGCGTGGTGTTGTCGGTGAACATCATCAGGCCGGGTTCGCTGGCCATCGCGGCCATCATCTTGGCCTTGTCCATCGCATCGGTGGTTTCGATGACGACGGTGCCGGAGCCGTCATAGGCTTTCTGCGCGGCGGCCGGCAGCGTGGTGACGCGCGTGTCGGTCATGTGCATGGTGCCGAACAGATAGGACGGTTTCTCGCCCGGCTTCTCCAGCTTCCACAACAGGCCCTTGCCGTTCGGAACGGCCGCCGCTTCGGCCTCGACCTTCTTGAAGGCGGCTGGATCGTTCTTTTCCAGCGCGGTCAAAAGATCGATGCCGGCGCAATTCGGCGCTTCGGCATGCGCCCGGCTTGCGAGCAGCAGAACGACGATGAAGGACAGGAAAAACAGCAGATTGAGCGCCGCAAGCAGCTTCAACGAGACAAGGGCCGCGCGGTCGGCAATGGCGATGACGCGTTTCATGGGAAGGGTCTTAGCGCTGAAAAGCGGCAAAACGGTTAATCGGCGCGGTGAAATTGTTCGAGGTGCGTTGTCGGATGGAATGCCCTTGGTGGTTAGCGGAAACGTCCATCGGGTCGTCATCCACGGGCGGAGCAAGGAGCGAAGCGACGCGCGCAGACCCGAGGATCCATTCCGTGACCTCAACGCGTTGCGACGGTGCAGAATTCTGCTCCGCTGAGCCACAGTTCGACGTCACGGCATGGATCCTCGGGTCTGCGCTCCGCTTCGCGTCGCTTCGCCCGTGGATGACGAAGTCAGGCGGGATCAGGCGCGGGGATGCGCCTTCTCGTAGATGTCGAGCAGCCTGGCGGTGTCGACGCCGGTGTAGATCTGGGTGGTCGACAGGCTGGCGTGGCCAAGCAACTCCTGGATCGTGCGAAGGTCGCCGCCGCGGCCGAGCAGGTGGGTGGCGAAGGAGTGGCGCAGGGCATGCGGCGTCGCGGTGTCGGGCAGGTTCAGCGCCGAGCGCAGCTTCGCCATCTCGCGCTGGACTATGGCCGGGTTGAGCGGACCGCCACGAGCGCCCCGGAACAAAAGGCCGTCGGGACCGATGTGGAAGGGGCAGAGCCGGCGGTATTCGGCGACCGCCCTGCGGGCCACCGGCAGCACCGGCACCAGCCGCGTCTTGCCGCCCTTGCCGGTGACGCGCAGCACGGTATCGGCTTCCGTCGCCAGATCGGCGCCCGTCAATCCGAGCGCTTCGGAGATGCGCAGGCCGGAACCGTAGAGCAGCGTCAGCACGGCGGCATTGCGCGCCGCGATCCAGGGCTCTTCCGCGAGTTGGCCCTCCATCGCCACGACCTTTCTGGCGTCGCTTGCCGTGAGCGGCTTGGGCAGCGATTTCGGCTGGCGCGGCGCGCGCAGAGCGATGGCACCCGCAGCGTTGACGAGGCCGCGTTTTTCGAGAAAGCGCAGCAGCGAGCGGATGCCGGCAAGACCGCGCCCCAGCGTGCGAGCGACGGCGCCGTCACTGCGGCGCTTGGCGAGGAAGCCGCGTAGATCGGCGGGACGCAGGTCGGCGATGTCGGAAATGCCGGGCGGGCCGCCGCGATGACCGGTCAGGAAATGCAGGAACTGGCGCGTGTCGCGTTCATAGGCTTCGACGGTCTCCGTCGACAGCCGGCGCTCATGCGCCAGTGTCTTCAGCCAGGTCTCGCGCGCCGCCTGGAGATCGGGTTTTGCGGGGATGAGGAATTCCTGCATGGCGGCATTGTCAGGTGTCGAGGTTAGGAAGCGGTGAAGAGGCCGTCATTGAAATGATAGCGTCAGAGGGCTAGAGCAAGGCAAAGGAAGTGCCGCCATGTCGAAGCTCGAAAACCCCGTACAGATGGCCGTCATCGGTGCCGCGCACGGCATCAAGGGCGAACTCAGGGTGAAGACTTTCACCGGCGATCCGCTGGCGCTGGCCGATTACGGCCCGCTCTTCGCCAAGGACGGCCGCGCCTTCCAGATTACGGATATCAGGCCTGCCGGGACCGTGGTGGTGGTGCGCTTCAAGGGCGTCAACGACCGCAATGCCGCCGAGGCTTTGGCCGGCACGGAGCTTTTCGTCGACCGTTCGGTGCTGCCTGACGACGGCGAGGAGGACGAGTTCTATCATGCCGATCTCATCGGCCTCGACGTCCGGGACGATACCGGCGTCATCGGCAAGGTCGTCGCCGTGCACAATTTCGGCGGCGGCGACATACTCGATGTCACCCTTGCCGGCCGCAAGGGCGTGCTGATCCCGTTCACGCAGGCCGCGGTGCCGCATGTCGCGATCGCCGACGGTTTCGTCGAGGTCGATCCGCTGGCGGCCGGCCTTGTCGAGGATGAGGACGATGGTGAAGCACCTGGCCGGTCCGGCTTCGACCCGAAGGGCCGGCCGCGCGGACCGAAGGATGCCGGGGGCAACCGTTGAGCTTTGCCGCCTCCGTGCTGACGCTCTATCCGGAGATGTTTCCGGGCGCGCTCGGCCTGTCGCTCGCCGGCCGCGCGCTTGAGGCCGGGACGTGGTCGCTTGAGGCGGTCCAGATCCGCGATTTCGCCACCGACAGGCACCGCACGGTCGACGACACGCCGGCCGGCGGCGGCGCCGGCATGGTGATGCGCGCCGACGTGCTGGCCAAAGCCATCGACCACGCCTCGCCGCCGGGCGATGAGCGTCCAAGACTGCTGATGAGCCCGCGCGGCAAACCGCTGACGCAGGCTCGCGTGCGCGAGCTTGCCGCCGGTCCGGGCGTCGTCATCCTGTGCGGACGCTTCGAAGGCGTCGACCAGCGCCTGATCGACGCGCGGGCGCTCGAGGAGGTCTCGATCGGCGATTTCATCCTGTCGGGCGGCGAGCCGGCCGCGCTGGTGCTGCTCGACGCCGTGGTGCGGCTGCTGCCGGGCGTCATGGGCAATGCGGTGTCCGGCGAGGAAGAGAGTTTCGAGAACGGCCTGCTCGAGCATCCGCATTACACGCGGCCGCAGGAGTTCGAAGGCCGGCCGATCCCGGACGTGCTGGTTTCGGGCAACCACAAGAAGATCGCCGAATGGCGGCGCGCGGAGGCGGAGAAGCTGACGCGGGAACGGCGGCCTGACCTCCTGGCGGACGATCCACCCCGCTAAAGCGGTTCACCGTTTCACGGAACCGGCGAACCATTTCCGTGGCGTCAGCACAAACACTGGAGATTGGCTGAAGCCTCCCAACTTCGTCATCCCCGGGCGGAGCAGCCGCGAAGCGGCGTCGCGGAGACCCGAGGATCCATTCCGTGACCTGAGCCGTGGAACGCAGCGGAGCAGAATTCTGCATCGTGAGCAGCGCTTCGACGTCACGGAATGGATCCTCGGGTCTGCGCGCGTCGCTTCGCTCCTTGCTCCGCCCGTGGATGACGATCGCAACGGGCGTTTCCAGCCGATCTCCAAGGCTTGCGCCGAAACCGGTACCCACTTTTCGCTTACGCGGTCCCGCGGTTCGGGATCATAGTTCTCAGCTTTTGGTAAAGTAATAGAAAGCCAGGAGCAGGCCGACCCCGACGACGAAGCCGCGCACCACGGCCTGCGGCACGCGCTTGGCCATCCACACGCCGGCATAGCCGCCGAGCGCCACGCCCGGGATCATGACGATCGCCTGCGGCCAGGCGACGACGCCCCCGGAAACGAAGACCAGGATGGCGACGACCGCGATCACGATGGACAGCATGTTCTTCAAAGCGTTCAGCCGGTGGTAATCGCCGGCTTGCGTCAGGCCGAGCGTGGCGAGCATCATCACCCCCATGCCGGCGCCGAAGAAGCCGCCATAGACCGCGGTCGCGAACTGCGCGATCGAACCGGCGAGCGAGCCGACCGAGGCCTGGTGCTCCGGTCCCGCCGCCGGCTTCAGCCACGGCCCGGCGGCGAACAGGGCGGTGGCGGCGATGAGCAGCCAGGGCACAAGGGCGCGGAAGGACGGATTGGTGAGCGCGAGCAGGATGAGCGAGCCGGCCAGGGCGCCGAGCGCCGAGATCAGGCAAAGCAGCAGGGCGCCGCGCCAGAAGTGGCGGATATCGGTCCAATAGGCGAGCGTCGAGGTGATGTAGCCCGGCAGCTGCGTCACCGAGGAGGTGGCGTTGGCGACGATCGGCGGCAGGCCGACCACCGTCATGGCGCCGAAGGTGAGGAAAGTGCCGCCGCCGGCGACCGCATTGGCGGCGCCGGAGGCAAAGCCCGCGAGGAAGAGCAGGACGGCATCGGAGAATGTCATGGAGGGAAGGTCCGGGAATACACGTTTCCGGCTTAGAAAGCTTGGCGTGCTCGCGCAACCCGGCATGAGGCAATAAGATGGTACCAGGAGCTCAAAAAATATGCCTTAAAGTTCTTTTTCGATGCATATCGTCGTCCCAGAACCGCGCACACTTCTGGGCGACATGCATTTGGACGTGACAAAGCGCCGAAATAGCTGTATGTCGCCGCCCGAACCGGAAGAACGATCTTCTGGACCCGTCAACAAATGGCGGTGTAGCCGTCCCTGCCCGATGTTTCGACAAAGGGCATAGCCGAGCGGTCGTTGGAACTGCAAGGCGAGTGAGGACGCTCTGACTGTCGGAAGAAAAGAAGTGGATATTTGAGATGGATCTCATCCGTCAGCTCGAGGCCGAACAGGCCGCCAAGATCGAAGCCAAGCGCAAGCTGCCCGAATTCCAGCCGGGCGACACCGTGCGCGTCCAGGTGCGCGTCACCGAAGGCAGCCGCACCCGCGTCCAGGCTTATGAGGGCGTCGTCATCGCCCGCTCCGGCTCCGGCTTCCAGGAGAATTTCACCGTCCGCAAGATTTCCTACGGCGAAGGCGTCGAGCGCGTTTTCCCGGTCTACTCGCCGATGGTCGAGGGCGTCGAGATCGTGCGCCGCGGCAAGGTGCGCCGCGCCAAGCTCTATTACCTGCGCGACCGTCGCGGCAAGTCGGCCCGCATTTCGGAAAACACCGGCGTGCGCGCCCGCAAGCTGAACGACGAAGAGCGTGATGCGCTGAACGCAGAGCGCGCCCGCATCGAGGCCGAGAAGGTCGCCGCCGCCCAGGCGCTGGCCGCCGAGACGGCCGCCAAGGAAGCCGCCGAGAAGAAGGCCGCCGCCGCGGCTGCTTCGGCCGAATAAGGCTTCTGCGAAACAGGTTCCGGAAAGGCGGCTTCGGCCGCCTTTTTCGTTTGGCGGAAAGCCCAAACCTACCGGCTCCCCGATCAGTTCCTATCCAACCTGCGTTCGCGCATGCCTTGGTGGTTGGCTGAAACGCCTGAGCTTCGTCATCCACGGGCGGAGCAAGGAGCGAAGCGACGCGGCGCAGACCCGAGGATCAATTCCGTGACATCGAGGCTCCGCAACGGTGCAGAATTCTGCCCCGCTGCACTCCGTAGCTGAGGTAACGGAATGGATCCTCGGGTCTTCGCTCCGCTTCGCGTCGCTCCGCCCGTGGATGACGAAGCTGAGGGCCTGCCACCGATTCATCTGAACACCGAAGACGGGCACACATCGTGGCCCTTGACACCCAGCTATATTGTACACTAAATAATCGTGTACAAATCAACGGAGATCAAAAATGTCTGCACTCTACACCGCCCAGGCTCACGTCAGCGGCGGCCGCAACGGTCACGGCGAAACCAGCGACGGCCTGCTCAAGGTCGACCTCGCGATGCCGAAGGAGCTCGGCGGCAAGGGCGGCGCCACCAATCCGGAGCAGCTTTTCGCCGTCGGCTATGCGGCCTGCTTCGAGAGCGCGGTGCGCTTCATCGCCCGCCAGCAGAAGCTGCCGCTCGAGGACGCTTCGATTACATCCACGGTCAGCCTTTATCCTAACGACCAGGGCGGCTTCCGCCTCGGCGTCGCGCTGGCTGCCGAGATCAAGGGGCTTGATCAGGCGGGCGCAGAGGCGCTTGTATCGGAAGCGCATAAGGTCTGCCCCTATTCCAACGCCATCCGGGGCAATATCGACGTGGCGCTGTCTACCACGGCGCTTCCGGCAAAGGCAGCATGACGACGACAACCGAAACCATGGCCAAGCAAGCCCCGGCGCAAGACGCCGGGGCTATCGCCGTGCCGCGTCTCGACCAGCAGCTCTGCTTTGCGCTTTATTCGGCGAGCGGGCTGATGACCAAGCTCTACCGGCCGCTGCTCGACCCGCTCGGCCTAACTTATCCGCAATATCTGGCGATGCTGGCGCTGTGGCAGCATTCGCCGAGCACGATCGGCGAGCTCGGCGCGGCACTTGGTCTGGATTCGGCGACGCTGACGCCGCTGGTCAAGCGCATGGAAGCGGGCGGCCTCGTCACGCGCCGGCGCGATGCCGCCGACGAACGGCGGGTGCTGGTCCAGCCGACCGCGAAGGGCGAGGCGCTGCGGGCCAAGATGAAGGACGTGCAGGAAGGGCTAAGCTGCGGCATGCCGTTGGAGCGGGCCGAGCTGAAGGCTCTGCACGGCACGCTGACACGGCTGGTCGCCGGGCTGCGTGAGGCCACCGCCGATCAGGACTGATCGCCGCAAAGGCCGTCCACAAAACCGTTTCCGAAGAGCATTGGATTTGCGTATAGCGCGCGACGTCGCAGCGGACCGGCTTGCATGGCGCTTGCGGCAAGCTAAAGTCGGCGCCGGATTTTCTCAGGCCGCGAAATTGCAGCGCGGTCGCACCTTCGGAGATTTGTCATGACCAAGTCGAAATTGCTGCTGGCCGCCATGGTGGCCTGCCTTCTCGCGCCTGTCGCCGCGCTCGCCGACAATCTGCCCGACCTCGGCGGCAAGAAGGTCGTGGTGGTGACGGAAAACGCCTATCCGCCGCTGCAGTTCATCGACAAGAAGACCGGCAAGCAGATCGGCTGGGAATATGACGCGATGGACGAGATCGCCAAGCGGCTGAACTTCAAGGTCGAGTACCAGAACACCTCCTGGGACGCGATGATCCAGGCGGTTTCGGACAACCAGTACAACATCGGCATGACCGGCATCACGATCAAGGACGACCGCAAGGAGAAGGTCGACTTCTCCGACCCCTATATGCGCTCGGAGCAGTTCATGCTGGTGCGCGGCGATGAAAGCCGCTTCACCGACGCCAAGAGCTTCGGCGCCTTCAAGGACGGTTTGATCGGCGCCCAGCCCGGCACCACGCCCTTCTACACCGCCGTCTACAGCGTGCTCGACGGCAACGAGCAGAACCCGCGCATCAAGCTGTTCGAGACCTTCGGCGCGACCGTGCAGGCGCTGAAGGCGGGCGACGTCGATGTCGTCTTGACCGACGGCACCGCCGGCAAGGGCTATGTCGATGCTTCCGAAGGCAAGCTGAAGCTGATCGGCGGCCCGCTCGGCACCGAGGATTTCGGCTTCATCTTCCCCAAGGGCTCGGACCTTGTGAAGCCGGTCAACGCCGCCATCGCCTCGCTCAAGGCCGACGGCACGTTCGACAAGCTCAACAAGAAGTGGTTCCTCGATTACAAGATGGGGCAGTAGCTCGTCTTGCTGCGCGCGGTGAGTTTGCAGGAAATCGCGCTGACATTGCGCCCAGTCCCCCCTCTCTGCCCTGCCGGGCCCGGCAGGGCAGAGAGGGGGGACTGGGCGCAATGT
>NZ_RZSB01000021.1:0-25076 GCF_004023285.1 Mesorhizobium sp. M2A.F.Ca.ET.067.02.1.1 | reverse complement strand
CGCGGTCGTCATCCTAGGGCGGAGCGACGCGAAGCGGCGCGCGGACCCTAGGATCCATGCCGTTACATCAGCCGAAAGGTGCAGCGGCGGAGATGGCTCAGCTAATCTCCAGCGTTTGCGCTAGCAGTGGCGGCGTTCTTCGCACCGCTGCATCCGCTGTAGCTACTCGAACACAATCGCCTGCAACGCCCCACCATTCCGCTTCAGCCAGTCCTTGCAGCGGTCGGTATCCGGGCAGAGCTTCTCGCACAGCTTCCAGAATTTCGGGCCGTGGTTCATCTCCTTGAGATGCGCCACCTCGTGCGCCACCAGGTAATTTATTACCGCCGGCGGCGCCATCATGATGCGCCAGGAGAAGGAGAGATTGCCCTCCGAGGTGCATGATCCCCAGCGGCTGGAGGTATCCTTGTACCTTATGGCCTTGGCGCGCTTGCCGATCGACTCGGTGTGCTTGACCACCAGCCTTTCGATCTCCTTCTTGGCCTCGCGCTTGAGATAGTCGGCGACACGGCGCGGCAGATGGATGCGCTCGCCATGGACGACCAGAAGCGGGCCGCGGTCGTCGCGCGAGACGGTGACGGTGCCGCGCTTCGAAGGCTCATGCACGATGCGGTGCGGCACGCCGCGGATCGGGATCTTTATGCCGGGGCGCACTTGCGGGCGGGTCGGCACCTTGGCCAGGCGCTGCTCCAGCCAGTCCTGGTGGCGGTCGAGGAATTTCTCCACCTCGCCCCGGCGCAGGCCGGGCGGCACGGTGACGCGGAGGCCCTGGCCGCCGGAATCGATGCGCAATGTGAGCCGCCTGGCCCTGGCGCTTTCGACGATCTTCAGCGGCAGCGTTCGGCCGGCGACGCAATGTTCGCGCTCCACCACAGGGGTGGGCTTTGGCTTGGTCAGATTGCGAAAGAAGCCGAGGGTCATGGCTGGACGATACGCGATTCGAAAAAAACGGCCAGTGGAGGGAAGCTACAAAGAGAACAAAAACGAAACGGCGCCGCTAGACGCGACGCCGCATATCAAGCCGAGACCTGTCGCAGGATCTCAGTCGTCGAGCAGGTTCGTGCCCTTGCCGCGCTTGGCAGCGGGCTTGTCGTCCGAGCCGGTGGTGGTCGGCGCGGTATGCTTGTTACGGTTGGCCATGAAGCGGTCAAACTCTTCCTGGTCCTTGGCGCGGCGCAGTTCGCGGGCGTAGTCGTCGAACTCGGTCAGCATCTCGTCAAGCTTGCGGCGCTCCTCGGCCAGGCGCTCCAGCTCCTTCTCGCGCCAGTCGTCGAAGGCGACGTTGCCGGTGCGGGCCGAACCGTGACCCCAGCGGGCCGCCTTGTCGGAGCCGCGGCGGCAGCCGGCGAAGATGCCGTCGGTCGCGCGGTTGACGTCGCGCTTGAAGCCTTCCAGGCGGTCGCCCCAGATGATGTAGGCGAGCATGGCGAAGCCGAGCGGCCAGAACACCATGAAGCCGATGACCATCAGCGCGATGGTGGCCGGCGTCCAGGCCGGACGGATCAATGCAGTCGTATTCATTTCTCCCAATCCTTCCGTTGGAGACAGCCAAACCGGCTGCGTGGAATCGAAATGGGAAGGCGAAATGGGCTATTCAAGACAAATCCGGCCAAAACCGGCGAAGCTTCTGAAATGATTATCGCTTTTTGAGTTTTTCCAGGAAAAGCACTGCCATGCCGGCGACAAGCCCCCAGAACGCCGCGCCGACGCCGAAGAGCGTGAGCCCCGAAGCCGTCACGGCGAAGGTGACGGTGGCCGGCATGCGGTCGCCAGCGTCATGAAGGGCTATCGACAGCGCGTTGGCCAGGGGCGCCGTCAAGGCTAGCCCCGCGACCAGCACGATCAGGCTTTGCGGCAGGACGGCGAAGATCGCCACCAGCGAGGCGCCGAAGATGGCGAAGATGAGATAGGCGAGCGCGTAGAACGGCCCGGTCTTCCACCGCTCGGCCGGGTCTGGATGGACGTCGGGGCCGGTGCAGATGGCGGCCGAGATCGCCGCGAGATTGGTGGTCGCGGCGCCGAACGGCGCCGAGAGCAGCGAGAACAGGCCGGTGACGCCGATCAGCGGACCGGGCTCCGGATGATAGCCCGCTGCGCGCAGCACCGCGAGGCCGGAGAGGTTCTGCGAGGCCATGGTGACCAGGTAGAGCGGCAGGGCAAGGCCGATGGTCGCCGATGCGGTGAATTGCGGCGCAATGAACGTCAATGTCGACAGTTCCGGCACAGGCAGGCTGCCGACGCGGCCGGTGAGGAAAGCGGCAAGGCCGCCGCCGACCAGCACCACCAGCACCGATAAAGCCGGATTGAACAGGCGAATGACGAAGAAGGCGGCGATCAGCGGCAGGATCAGCCAGGGATCAGCGGGAATGGTTTTCACCGCATTGACGGCGAAACTGACCAGGATGCCGGCCAGCATGCCGGACGCCACAGAGGCCGGAATCTGCGCGATCAGCCGGGTCAGCGGCTTGAACAGGCCGGTGGCGACCAGAAGGACGCCGGTGACCATGAAGGCGCCCACGGCCTGCGGCATCGTGAAACCGCTGGAGGCCGCGATCAGGGCGAGACCCGGCGTCGACCAGGCGGTGATGACAGGCATTTTCGTGCGCCAGGACAGCCACAGGCATTCCACGACCATGGCAAGGCAGATCGCCGTCACGCCGCTGGCGGTCTCGATCTGTGTGGCGCCGACCGCCTTGGCGGCGGCGATGACGAGGGCCAGCGTGCCGCCAAAGCCGACGATCGCGGCGACGAAGGCGGATATCGGGATGGAGATGCGCACGGTCACGCGGCCCGCCTGACCATGTCGGCGACGGCGCGCTGCAGCATATCGAGATCCTCGGGACGGGACAGGCGATGGTCGCCGTCGGGGATCAGCGACAGCGTCACGTCGTCGGCGGGAAGCATCGATGCGAGCTTCAGCGCATGGCTGGACGGCACGTCCGGATCGGCCAGGCCCTGCAATATGTGCACCGGACAGTGCGTGTCGATCGGTCCGGTCATGACCCGGTTGGCGCGGCCGTCCTCGATCAGCGCCCGGGTGTAGATATAAGGCTCGTCCGAATAGTCGGACGGCTCGGCAAAAAATCCCTTTTTAGAAAGATCGCGCCTCTGTGCCTTGGTCAGCACCGGTTCGATCAACTCGAAAGTGAAGTCAGGCGCCGGGGCAAGCAGCACGAGACCAGCCACCCGGTCGTCGCCCGCCCGGCGCAATTCCTGCACCATGCGCAGCGCGATCCACGCCCCCATCGAGGAGCCGACCAGTATCTGCTTGCCTTTGCTGAAACGCCGGAAGACGGCGAGGCTCTCGGCCAGCCATCTGGAGATCGTGCCGTCGGCGAATTCGCCGCCCGACTCGCCGTGGCCGGAATAGTCGTGGCGCAGATAGGCGCGGCCCTCGCGAGCGGCCCAGGCGGCAAGCGTCTCCGCCTTCGTGCCCAGCATGTCGGACTTGTAGCCGCCGAGCCACACCACGCCGGGCGCCGCGCCGGGCGCCTGCCTGACGGCGATGCTCGATCCGTCCACGTCGATGAAAACCGGAGCGCCGGCGGCCATGGGCTTGGTCCTTTCCGCCGGTCTTTTGACACAGGCGGTGGTTCAACGAAAAGTGCTCGCGGCATTTCTTTGCTTGGTGCAGACAATTGCAGGCGGCAGGTGATTTTCCGGCAGGGCTATGCTATTGACTCACGCCCCGCGCTCACCACATAGGCGCGTCCACCTGTTTTGACTCTACAGAAACCCTGAACGAAACGGCCGAGGAGACCACGACCATTCGCAGACCTTTCAAAGCAGCGGCACCCACCAAGGACGGGCCGCGCTCCAACCGAGACATCCGGGTTCCCCGGGTCCAGCTTATCGACGCCGAAGGCCAGAACCGCGGCGATGTTTCCATCAACGACGCATTGCTGCTGGCCGAAGAGGCCGGGCTCGATCTCGTCGAGATATCGCCCAATGCTGTACCGCCCGTCGTCAAGATCCTCGATCTCGGCAAGCTGAAATACGCCAACCAGAAGAAGGCGGCCGAGGCGCGCAAGAACCAGAAGGTCATCGAGATCAAGGAGATCAAGATGCGCCCGAACATCGACAGCCATGACTACGAAACCAAGATGAAGGCCGTGCGGCGCTTCTTTGAGGAAGGCGACAAGGTCAAGCTGACGCTGCGCTTCCGCGGCCGCGAGATGGCGCATATGGAGCTTGGCATGCAGCTTCTGAACAAGGTGCGCGAGGAAGTGGCGACGATCGCCAAGGTCGAGGCGGAGCCGAAGCTCGAAGGCCGCCAGATGATGATGGTTCTGGCGCCGCGCTAAATCCCGCCAAAATCATGGTGCAGGGGCGTCCCGACGATCGGCGGGACGCCTGTTTTCTGTCCGATCGCGAGCAAATCGACGACCGAGTTCTTCGGTTGCGTGCAAATCTCGACGATCGCTTCGCGATCGCGAGCAGACGATCGGGTTTTCCTCATGGCCGATGAAGTGAAGTCCAAGCCTGCCAGGCAAACGCCAGGTCTCGGCGGCTATCAGTATATGCGCCGCGTTGTGCTGGCCGTTCTGATCGTGGTGCTGTTTGCCGCGCTTCTGTTCGGACAGTCGACTTTTCCGCCGGACACGCCGGTGCACGAAACGATCGAGATGTTCGGCGTGCTCTTGATTTTTCTCGGCATAGTCGGGCGATTGTGGTCGACGCTTTATATCGGGGGGCGCAAATCCTCCGAAGTGGTCACCGGCGGGCCCTATTCGATCACCCGCAATCCGCTCTATCTGTTCTCGACGGTGGCGGCCGCCGGCGTCGGCGCGCAAATCGGCTCGTTTTCAGGCATCATTCTCTTTGCGCTGCTGTGCGCCGGCGCGTTCCACATCGTCATCCTGCGCGAGGAGCGGTATCTGAAGGAAGTGCTCGGCGCCCCTTACGCGGCCTATCTTGCCAAGGTGCCGCGTTTCTTCCCGAACCTGACGCTCTACCAGGAGGGCGACACCGGCAGCTTCAAGCCGCGCCTGCTGTTGAACACGCTGCTCGACGGGCTGGTGTTCCTGGTGGCGCTGCCGGCCTTCGAGCTGATCGACGGCATGCAGCAGTCGGGGGTGTTGCCGGTGTGGTTCACGCTGCCGTAGGAACGGTGATCCTCAGGTGAGGCCGGCCTGCAAACGGCGGCTTCCTGCGCTTCCGGTGCTCACGTACTTTAAGTACGCTCCGCTCCGGTTCTCGGAAGCCACCGTTTTCGACTCGGCCTGACCTGAATCTCAACCGTTCCCCCCGACGCACATCGAGAACACCGCGTCACACGGCTTGAGGTGTTGCACACAGGCCGTCTTTGATCTATAGGACCGCGGTTCTAGAAAACCGCCCGGCAGGGCATGCCGTGGCGGTTTCATTTGCTTTTCGGGCTTTGGTCGGCCCGAAGCGGACAAGAAGCGCGATGGTGCGCCACCAATACGGAGTAGCAAAATGCCCAAGATGAAGACCAAATCGGCCGCCAAGAAGCGGTTCAAGATTACTGCCACCGGCAAGGTGCTATCGGCTGCCGCCGGCAAGCGCCACGGCATGATCAAGCGTTCCAACAAGTTCATTCGCGATGCCCGCGGCACGATGGTTCTGGCTGAACCGGACGGCAAGAAGGTCATCAAGAATTTTCTGCCGAACGGCCTCTGAGCATTCGGCCTGGTTACGTTTTAAGGAGATCATGACATGGCACGCGTCAAGAGAGGCGTCACCGCCCACGCCAAGCACAAGAAGGTCCTGAAAGCCGCCAAGGGTTTCTACGGCCGCCGCAAGAACACCATCCGCATCGCCAAGCAGGCGGTGGAGAAGTCGCTGCAGTATGCCTACCGCGACCGCAAGAACCGCAAGCGCTCGTTCCGCGCGCTGTGGATCCAGCGCATCAACGCGGCGACCCACGAGCATGGCCTGACCTATGGCCGTTTCATCGACGGTCTCAACAAGGCCGGCATCGAGATCGACCGCAAGGTCCTGTCGGACATGGCCATCCACGAGCCGCAGGCTTTCGCCGCGCTGGTCGCCAAGGCCAAGGTCGCGCTCGAATATCTGAAGAACACCACGCCGAATGCTTTTGAGAGCGCTGTCGCCTAAGCCAGCGCTTCCCAAGCATTTCTAGTACTGATTTGGGGAACCCGCGCTGGCACGGCTGGCGCGGGTTCTTTTTTGCACCTGATGTAACCAAAATGGCACCCGCGTAGTCACAATCGTAACGCGCTAAAGCAGCCACCGAATAGAAAGAATTTCGCCGTGAATGCCACTGCTGGAAATCTTGAAGCCCTGGAAGCTTCGTTGCTCGCCGAGATCGCGGCGGCCTCGGACGAGGCCGCGATCGAGGCGGTGCGCGTCTCGGCGCTGGGCAAGAAGGGCTCGGTCTCCGAAATGCTGAAGACGCTGGGCGCGATGAGCGCCGAGGAACGGCAGGTGAAGGGCCCAGCGATCAACGGCCTCAAGAACCGCGTCACCGAGGCGCTCATCCAGCGCAAGGCCGAGTTGAAGGACGTGGCGATCGCCGCCCGGCTCGAGGCCGAGAAGGTCGATGTCACGCTGCCTGTGCGCCAGTCGCCCGCCGAGCGCGGCCGCATCCATCCGATCAGCCAGGTGATCGACGAGATCGCGGCGATCTTCGGCGATCTCGGCTTCTCGATCGCCGAAGGCCCGGATATCGAGACCGACCACTACAATTTCACCGCGCTGAACTTCCCCGAGGGACATCCGGCGCGCGAGATGCACGACACCTTCTTCTTCCAGCCGGACGAGAAGGGCGAGCGCAAGCTGTTGCGCACGCACACCTCGCCCGTGCAGATCCGCACTATGGAGCGGCAGAAGCCGCCGATCCGCATCGTCATCCCCGGCAAGACCTACCGACAGGATTCCGACGCCACGCATTCGCCGATGTTTCACCAGGTCGAAGGGCTGGTGATCGATAAAACCGCCAACATCGCCAACATGAAGTGGGTGCTGGAGGAGTTCTGCAAGGCCTTCTTCGAGGTGCCTAGCGTCAAGATGCGCTTCCGCCCGTCCTTCTTCCCGTTCACCGAACCCAGCCTCGAGGTCGACATCCAGTGCGACCGCTCGCGTCCGGGCGAAGTGCGCTTCGGCGAAGGCTCCGACTGGATGGAGATCCTGGGCTGCGGCATGGTGCATCCCAACGTGCTGCGTTACGGCGGGCTCGATCCCGACGAATATCAGGGCTTTGCCTGGGGCATGGGTATCGACCGCATCGCCATGCTGAAATACGGCATGCCGGATTTGCGCGCCTTCTTCGATGCCGATGTGCGGTGGCTCACGCATTACGGCTTCCGGCCGCTCGACCTGCCGACGCTGTTTGGGGGATTGTCGACATGACTGCTCCCCACACCGGGGGCTGCCGGTGCGGCGCGGTGCGGTTCGAGGCCTCGGCCGAGCCGCACCACATCAGCTATTGCCATTGCGGCGACTGCCGGCGCGCCACCGGCGCGCCGGTGTCGGCCTTTGTCGGCTTCATGGCCGACCAGGTCGCGCTCGAAGGCAAGTCGCTGAAAAGCTATCGCAACGGCCCGGTGGAGCGCTCCTTCTGCGGCATTTGCGGCTCGCCGATCGCCTATGTCGATAAGCGGCTCGACAACAAGATCTATTTCATGCTCGGCGTCATGGACATGCCGGCCTATTTCAAGCCGACGCTGCATGCCTATGTGCGCGAGCAACTGCCCTTCCTGCACATGCCGGACGACCTGCCGAGACATCTGAAGACCAGCGTGCCCCGACCAGAAGGGCAAGGACCGAACGGAACAGAACCATGAAATTCACGCTCTCCTGGCTCAAGGACCATCTCGAGACCGACGCCTCGCTTGCCGAGATCGTCGAGCGGCTGACCGCGATCGGCCTCGAAGTCGAACATGTCGACGACAAGGCAGGCTTGAAACCCTTCGTCATCGCCAAGGTGCTGACGGCGGTGCAGCACCCCGATGCCGACCGGCTGCGGGTGCTGACCGTCGACACCGGCGACGGCAAGCCGCCCGTGCAGGTGGTGTGCGGGGCGCCCAATGCCCGCGCGGGGATGATCGGCGCCTTCGCCGCGCCCGGCACCTACATCCCGGGCATCGACGTGACGCTCTCGGTCGGCAAGATCCGCGGCGTCGAAAGCCATGGCATGATGTGCTCGGAACGCGAGCTGGAACTGTCGGACGAGCACAGCGGCATCATCGATTTGCCTGAGGATGCGCCGGTCGGCACCAGCTTCGCGGCCTACGCGCATCTCGACGATCCGGTGATCGAGATCAACCTGACGCCGAACCGCCCGGACGCGACCAGCGTCTACGGCATCGCGCGCGACCTCGCGGCGAGCGGGCTCGGGCGGCTGAAGACAGCGCCCGTGGAAGCGATTCCGGGCAAGGGCGCGACACCGGTCAAGGTCACGATCGAGGCGCCCGAGCTTTGCCCCGGCTTCGCGCTGAGGCTGGTCAAGGGCGTCAAGAACAGCCCGTCGCCGAAATGGCTGCAGCAGCGGCTGATCGCCATCGGGCTCCGGCCGATCAGCGCGCTGGTCGACATCACCAACTACGTCACCTTCGACCGCGGCCGGCCGCTGCATGTGTTCGACGCCAAGAAAGTCGCCGGCAACCTCGTGGTGCGCCGCGCCAGGGACGGCGAGAAGGTGCTGGCGCTGGACGGACGCGAATACACGCTGACGCCCGAAATGTGCGTGATCGCGGACGACAATGGCGTGGAATCGATCGCCGGCATCATGGGCGGCGAGCATTCGGGCTGCGACGAGAACACCACTGATGTGCTGATCGAATCCGCGCTCTGGGATCCGATCACCACGGCCCGCACCGGCCGCGCGCTCGGCATCATCACCGATGCCCGCTACCGCTTCGAGCGTGGCGTCGATCCCGAATTCATGGTGCCGGGTGTCGAGCTGGCTACCAAGCTGGTGCTCGATTTCTGCGGCGGCACGCCGAGCGAGATGGAGGTTGCCGGCTATGCCGGACACAAGCCGATGGTCGTGTCCTTCCCGCTGTCGGAAGTGAAGCGGCTGACCGGCATCGAGGTGCCGAGGGAAGAAACCCTCGGAATCCTGACCCGTCTCGGCTTCGAGCCGCAGGGCTCGGACGACGTCTTCAAGGTGAGGGTGCCCTCATGGCGGCCGGATATCGACGGCAAGGCCGACCTGGTCGAAGAGGTGATGCGCATCCATGGCGTCGACAACATCTTGGCCCAGCCGCTGACCTCGCACGACGCCGTCAACGGCAAGATCCTGACCACGCTGCAGGTGCGCACCCGCGCCGCCAAGCGGGCGCTCGCCGTGCGAGGCATGATGGAGGCCGTCACATGGTCGTTCATCCCGGCCAAGCACGCCGAGCTGTTCGGCGGCGGCCAGACGGCGCTGAAGCTCGCCAACCCGATCGCCGCCGACATGTCCGACATGCGGCCTTCGCTGCTGCCCGGACTGATCGCCGCGGCGCAGCGCAATGCCGACCGCGGCATCGGCGACGTGGCGCTGTTCGAGGTCTCCGGCACCTATGAAGGTGACGCGCCCGAACAGCAGCGGCGAGTGGCAGCCGGCGTGAGGCGCGGCACGGCCAAACTCGACGGTTCGGGCCGCAGCTGGGCCGGCAATGCCGGTCCGGTCGGCGTGTTCGACGCCAAGGCGGACGCGATCGCGGCGCTGGAAGCCTGCGGCGCGCCGGTCGACCGGCTGCAGATCGAGCCCGGCGGCCCGGCCTGGTATCACCCGGGACGTTCCGGCACGATCAAGCTCGGCCCCAAGACGGTGCTCGGCACTTTCGGCGAATTCCATCCGAAGACGCTGGACGGGCTCGACGCGTCCGGCCCGATCTGCGGCTTCGAAGTCTTCGTCGACGCCGTGCCGGAGCCGAAGGCCAAGCCGACGCGCACCAAGCCGAAGCTGGAGCTGTCGCCCTTCCAGGCGGTGAAGCGCGATTTCGCCTTCGTCGTCGACAGGACGGTCGAGGCCGGAACGCTGGTGCGAGCAGCCTTGGCTGCCGACAAGAAGCTGGTCACCGGCGTTTCGGTGTTCGACGTCTTCGAGGGCGCGTCTCTCGGCGCGTCCAAGACGTCGATCGCCATCGAGGTGTCGATCCAGCCGGTCGAAAAGACGCTGACCGACGAGGATTTCGAGGCGCTGGCCAAGCGCATCGTCGAGAACGTCAACAGGCAGACGGGCGGCGTGTTGAGAGCATAAGGCATTGCCGGCAGGTGGCGAATCGCCTTCCAAAGGGCGATGGACCACCTCCGCTATTCCGGCCTTCCCTTCGAAACGCAACGCGCGGCTTTCCTCGCCATCGTCGCGGCCGACCCGCTGTTGGCCGAGACGCTGTCGCGGGCGCGGGCGCTTGCGCTGCCGGATTGGCTGGTGGTTTCCGGCGCGCTCTACAACAGCGTCTGGAACCATCTGGCCGGGAAGCCGCCGGGCTACGGCATCAAGGACGTCGATCTGTTCTATTTCGATGATGCCGATCTCTCTTACGAGGCCGAGGATGCAGTGATCCGCCGGGCGGCGACGCATTTCGAGGGGCTGCCGCTGCCGGTCGAGGTGCGCAACCAGGCGAGGGTGCATCTGTGGTATCCGGTGAAGTTTGGGCAGGAATGTCCGCGGTATGCGAGTTCGAGCGAGTCGGTGAGCTATTTTGCGTCGAAGACGCATGCGGTTGGGGTGCGATACGGTGCTGACGGGGCGCTGGAGCTGGTGGCGCCGTTCGGGCTGGATGATATCTTTTCGTTTCGCATCACGCCGAACCGGGCGCTGGACAATCAGCGGACCCATGAGGCGAAGGGGAGAAGGGCCAGGGAGTGCTGGCCGGAGATTGAAGTGGTGCCGTGGTAGGGGCGCACAGATAAGAGACGTCGGCGCGAGGCCCCCCTCTCTGCCCTGCCGGGCATCTCCCCCTCAAGGGGGGAGATTGGCAGCTCTGCCGACGGCGCTTCCTCCTCATCGGTGAAAATTGGCGAAAGCCGGCGCGACATCTGATCTCCCCCCTTGAGGGGGAGATGGCCGGCAGGCCAGAGAGGGGGGCCTCGCGCCGACTTTCAACTCTCACCTATTCACCAGCGCCAGCAGTTCCTCCGTATAGCGCTTGCCGACCACCTTGTCCGGCGACAGCGCATCGCCGATCGCCGCCACTTCCGCAGCGCTCAACTCAATCCCGGCCGCCGCCGTATTCTGCTCCAAGTGGCGTATCTTTCTTGCACCGGGGATCGGCACGATGAAATCGCCCTGGTGCAGCACCCAGGCGAGCGCCAGCTGCGCCGGTGTCACGCCCTTTTCCGTCGCCATCTTCTCCAGCACTGCAATGACGGCGTTGTTGGCTGCCATCGCCTCGGCCTGGAAGCGCGGCAGAGTGAGGCGCCAGTCGCCGGCGCCGAGCGCGTCGGGCTTGGCGATCGTGCCGGTAAGCAGGCCGCGGCCGAGCGGGCTGTAGGGGACAAAGCCGATGCAGAGCTCGCGGCAGACGGCGAAGACCTCGTCCTCGGGATCGCGGCTCCACAGCGAATATTCGCTCTGCACCGCGGCGATCGGGTGCACGGCATGCGCCCGGCGCAGCGTCGCGCCGCTCACCTCCGACAGGCCCAGCGCCCTCACCTTGCCCTCGCGCACCAACTCGGCCATGGCGCCGACCGTGTCCTCGATCGGCACGTTGGGATCGACGCGGTGCTGGTAATAGAGGTCGATGACATCGGTATCGAGCCGCTTCAGCGAAGCTTCCGCCACCGCCTTGACGTGCAGGGGGCGGCTGTCGACGCCTGCCATGCGGTCGAGGCCGGTGCCTTGGTCGAGGATCTTGAAGCCGAACTTGGTGGCGATGGTCACTTTGTCGCGCACCGGCTTCAGCGCCTTGCCGAGGAGGATTTCGTTCTCGAACGGACCATAGACTTCGGCCGTATCGAAGAAGGTCACGCCGATTTCGACGGCGCGGCGCAGCGTGGCGATGGCCTCGGCCTCCGGCTGGCCGCCATAGGCGAAGCTCATGCCCATGCAGCCGAGGCCGACGGGAAAGACTTCGAGTTCAGTTCCGAGTTTGCGGGTTTGCATGACGCATCTCCTTGTTGCGATGGGCATGAGATAGCGCCTGGAACCTTGTTCGATAATTGGTTCTCTTTTGTACGGCTTGCTCTATAGAATAGAACAATGAACCGGACGAACCTTTCGCAGCTCGCCGTGCTTGCCACAGTCGCCCAATGCGCCAGCTTTCGGGGCGCCGCGCGCGAGCTCGGCATCGCGCCCTCGGCCGTGAGCCACGCCGTGTCGAGCCTGGAAGCGCGGCTCGGCGTGCGGCTTCTGGCGCGCAGCACGCGCAGCGTCGCGCCGACCGAAGAGGGCGCGCAGCTGCTCGAACGGCTCCGCCCGGCGCTGTCCGAGATCGATCTTGCGTTGGAAACAGCGGTCGAGGCGCGCGACCGGCCGGCCGGCAATCTGCGGCTCACCGTGCCACGCACGGCCGCCCACCTGACGCTCACGCCCAGGCTCGGCGCCTTTGCCGCGGCCTATCCCGATATCGTGCTGGAGATCGTCATCGAGGATCGCTTCACCGATGTGGTCGAAGGCGGCTTCGACGCCGGCGTGCGCCTCGGCGAAAGCCTGCAGCGCGACATGATCGCGGTACGCATCGGGCCCGACATCCGGGGCGCGGTGGTCGGCTCGCCATCCTATTTCACCTCCATGCCGAAACCGCGCCATCCACGCGAGCTGGCCGACCATCGCTGCATCCGCTTCCGTTTCTCCAGCGGCATCCTCTACCGCTGGGAATTCGAGAGGGACGGCGAGGAGATCGAGATCGCGGTGCAAGGGCCGCTGATCCTCGACGAGGACGAGCTGATCGCCCAGGCGGCGGTCGACGGCGCCGGTCTCGCCTTCGTGTTCGAACCCTATGTGCGGGCGCCGCTCGCCGACGGCAGGCTGATCCGCGTGCTGGAGGACTGGTGCCCGTCTTTCGAGGGTTTCTTCGTCTATTATCCCAGCCGCCGGCAGATGCGCCCTGCGCTGCGGGCGTTTGTCGATTTCTTCAAGGTGAGCGGGTAAGCGGTCGTTGAAAGCGCCGACAGCAGGCTATCAATTCAGCGTTGATCGCAAGTCCTGTCAAACGCTGGCGCCGCCCCTCATCTGCCTGCCGGCATCTTCTCCCCGTTGAACGGGGAGAAGGGCGCAGTGGCCGGCGGTTTCGCCAATCGCCAACGCCGCAGGAAAGAACGCCGGCGTCGCGGCCAGCCTCTTTCTCCCCGTTCACGGGGAGAAATGCCCGGCAGGGCAATGAGGGGCGGCGCCAGCGTCTGGAATTGTCTGGGGGGCAAGACATAGAATACTTCGGAAGAAAGCTGATCTCAGCGGCGTTCTTCGGCCATGGAATCCCTCACCAACACCCCTACCCGCTACGGCTGGGCGATGATCGTCCTGCACTGGCTGATCGGCGTCATCTTCATCGGCCAGTTCGCGCTCGGCGTCGTCATGGTGCGCACGACAAGCCAGCGCGCGTCCTTCGAGCTGATCCAGCTGCACAAATCCTTCGGCTTCCTGCTGCTCGGCCTGATCATCCTGCGCATCGCCTGGCGACTCGGCAATGCGGCGCCAGCGCTGCCGGCTTCGGTCGGAACGATGGAGCGCAGGACCGCGCCGCTGGCGCATTTCGCGCTCTATGCCTTCCAGATCGCGCTGCCGCTTTCCGGCTGGGCGCTGGTGTCGGTGTCGACGCTGGAAATCCCGACCATGCCGTTCGATCTCTTCGTGATGCCCAATCTGCCGCTCGCCGAATCCGACGCTTCGGAGAGCTTTTGGACGTCCGCGCATTGGTATCTCGCCTATGCCGGTATCGGGCTGGTGGCGCTGCACATCGCGGCGGCGCTGCGCCACCATTTCCTGCTGCGCGACAATGTGCTGACGCGCATGATCACACCTTCGTCAGGCAGGGAATAGAAACGCGCCACCATTCGTTGGTGGGGCAAGAACGCAGAAAAGCGTATCTGCGGAAGGAAAAAACCCATGAACGCGCGTATCCTCGGATTGGCGGCCTTTGCCGCTTGCCTTGCCGTGCCTGCCATTGCCGCGGTGGCGCTCAGCGACGCCGCCGGCAGCTACACGATCAGCCCGTCGGGCTCCTCGATCCGTTTCACCATCGGCAAGGCCGGCGGCGGCGGCTTCGACGGCGCTTTCGGCCGCTTCAAGGGCACGATCCGCATCGACAATGGCGATGTCGGCCGCTCCAAGGTCGACCTCACCATCTATCCCGAAAGCGTCGGCACCGGTCAAGCCCGCATCGATGCCTTCCTGCGCTCCGACGCGGTGTTCGACGCGGCCAACAACCCGGAGATCCAGTTCCGCTCGACCAGCGTGACGCGCACCGGCGACACGACGGCGGTCGTGACCGGGCGGCTGACAGCGCGCGGCAAGACGTTTCCGGAGAAATTCACCGCCGAGCTCGGCGGATTGAAGGGCGGGACCATCAAATTCCACGTCACCGGCAAGGTGCTGCGGTCGCGCTACGGCATGGATGTCGGCACGCCGCTCTATTCCAATGTCGTCAATTTCGACATGACGCTGACGGGGAAGAGGGGGTAGTTCCAAGCTCCGCTTCCTCGAGTTCGTGATCCTAGGGCGAGCAAGGAGCGAAGCGACGCGCGCAGACCCTAGGATCCATGCCGTGACGCTAAGGCGTTGCAGCAGTTACAGAATTCTGCACCGCTGCACTTTACGTCATAGGTCACGGAATGGATCCTCGGGTCAAGCCCGAGGATGACGAACGCGTTTTGTGACCCGCGTCTGCGATTGGCTTTTCTCCAGAATTGGGGCACACCTCCATGATGTAACCGACATGGAGAAGCGTGATGTTCCGATGGGGTGTTCTGTCGACGGCGAAGATCGGCCGCGAGCAGCTTTTGCCGGCAATCGTGGATTCGGAGAACGGCGTGCTGTCGGCGATCGCCAGCCGCGACCTGTCGAAGGCGAAGGCGCTGGGCGAGCGTTTTGGCGCCCGTCATGCTTTCGGCTCCTATGAGGAGCTGCTTGCCTCGAAGGAGGTCGACGGCGTCTACATCCCGCTGCCGACCTCGCAGCATGTCGAATGGACGGCGAAGGCGATCGAGGCCGGAAAGCATGTGCTGGTGGAAAAACCGCTGGCGCTCGACGCCAGGGACATTCCGCCGCTGATCAAGCTGCGCGACGAAAAGAAGGTGCTGGTCTGCGAAGCCTTCATGGTCGTCTACCACCCGCAATGGATCAAGGTGCGCGACCTGATCGCTGGCGGCGCCATCGGCCGGCTGCGGCACGTGCAAGGCGCGTTCTCCTACTACAATGTCGACCCCAACAACATGCGCAACAAGCTCGATCTGGGCGGCGGCGCGCTGCCTGACATCGGTGTCTATCCGACAGTGTCGACGCGCTTCTCGACCGGCAAGGAGCCGATCCGCGTGCAGGCGACGATCGAGCGCGACAAGACCTTCGGCACCGACATCTATTCCTCGATCCGCGCCGATTTCGGCGACTTCGAATTGTCCTTCTATCTCTCGACGCAGATGGCGGCGCGCCAGGTGATGGTGTTCCACGGCGAGAAAGGCTTCATCGAGGTCTTCGGCCCGTTCAATGCCGGGCTCTACGAGCACCACCGCATCGAGCTGCACAACCAGAACCATACCGAGGCGCAGGTGTTCCGCTTTCCCGGCACGCAGCAATACCGGCTGGAATGCGAAGCCTTCGTGCGCGCCGCCCAGGGCGGCAAGGACCGCGTCTTCACGCTGGAGGAATCGGTGCTCAACCAGAAGGTCATCGACGCCATCTTCCGCGCCGGCGAAAAGGACGGCTGGGAGCCGGTCTGACGATTTTTGCTTTTACGCAATTCCGCGTCACACTTTTCCTGGAATTGCGTAGGCTCCGAATAAGTTTGCCGGCTCATTCTGGGAGGAAAAATGGCTGACGCGGACGTGATCATTGTCGGCGCGGGGCTGGCCGGCCTCGTGGCCGCGGCCGAGCTGGCGGAGGCAGGCAAGAAAATCATCATCGTCGACCAGGAGCCGGAGCAGTCGCTGGGCGGCCAGGCCTTCTGGTCTTTCGGCGGGCTGTTCCTGGTCGATTCGCCGGAGCAGCGGCGCATGCGCATCCGCGATTCGCACGACCTCGCGCTCGAGGACTGGATGGGCACGGCCGCCTTCGACCGGCCGGAGGATTTCTGGCCGCGCAAATGGGCCGACGCCTATGTCGGCTTCGCCGCCGGCGAGAAGCGCTCCTGGCTGATCGAGCGCGGCTTGAAATTCTTCCCCGTCGTCGGCTGGGCCGAGCGCGGCGGCGGCAATGCCGTCGGCCACGGCAATTCGGTGCCGCGCTTCCATGTCACATGGGGCACCGGACCCGGCGTGCTCGAACCTTTCGTGCTGCGCGTGCGCGAGGCGCAGAAGCGCGGGCTGGTCGAATTCAGGTTCCGTCATCGGGTCAACGAGATCATCCGCACCCGCGATACCGTCACCGGCGTGCGCGGCGACGTGCTGGAGGCGAGCAGCGTCGAGCGCGGGCATAAGAGCTCGCGCGCCGTGTCCGGCGCGTTCGAGCTCAGCGCGCAAGCAGTGATCGTCGCTTCCGGCGGCATCGGCGGCAATCACGAGCTGGTGCGCAGGAATTGGCCCGAGCGCCTGGGCGCGCCGCCCAAGCGCATGATTACCGGGGTGCCCGACCATGTCGACGGGCGCATGCTTGCGATCACCGAGGCCGCGGGCGGCAGGATCATCAACCGCGACCGCATGTGGCACTATGTCGAGGGCATCAAGAACTGGGCGCCGATCTGGACCGAGCATGCGATCCGCGTCCTGCCCGGTCCCTCCTCGATCTGGCTCGACGCGCGCGGCAAGAGGCTGCCGGTGCCGCTCTATCCGGGCTTCGATACGCTCGCCACGCTTAGCCATATCATGGGCACCGGCTTCGACTATTCCTGGTTCATCCTGACCAGGAAAATCATCCAGAAGGAGTTCGCTCTGTCGGGCTCCGAGCAGAATCCGGACCTCACCGGGAAGAGCTGGCGGCAAGTGCTGGGCCGCGCGACATCGGGCATTCCCGGCCCGGTGAAAGCCTTCATGGAAAAAGGCGAAGACTTCATCGTCGAGGCCGACCTTTCAAAGCTGGTGGCGCGCATGAACGCGCTGGCCGGCGGCGAGCCGCTGCTGGACGTCGCCCAGGTCGAGCGCGAGATCCGCGCCCGCGACAGGCAGCTCGACAACCCGTTCTCCAAGGATGCGCAGATCACGGCGCTGCGCGGCGCGCGCACCTATCTCGGCGACAGGCTGATCCGCACGGCCAGGCCGCACAAGATGCTCGATCCGGCGAACGGCCCGCTGATAGCGGTGCGCCTCAACATCCTCACCCGCAAGACGCTGGGCGGGCTTGAGACCGATCTCGACAGCCGCGTGCTCGATGCCGCCGGACAGCCGGTTCCGGGGCTCTACGCGGTCGGCGAGGTAGCCGGCTTCGGCGGCGGCGGCCTGCATGGCTATGCGGCGCTGGAGGGCACCTTCCTCGGCGGCTGCATCTTTTCGGGGCGCAGCGCCGGACGGGCGGCGGCGGCCACGATTGCGTGAACGGAGGGGGCAGGTGATCGCCGGGTTAGCGACAACGCTGTAGGCTTTTTCAGTCAACAGTTGTCGACCGAACTCCAATCAGCGGGAAGAGCATGCGCATCATCGTCTATGGCATCGGCGCGATAGGAGGCGCCATCGCGGCCCAGCTGAGTTTTTTCGGCCACACGGTCCTCGGCATCGCCCGCGGCAGGCAGCTTGATGCCATCCGCGCTTCGGGACTGTCGCTTTCCACTCCGCAAGGCACCAGGACCGCGCGCTTTCCTGTCTATGCCGACCCGGCGGAGATTTCCTTCGAGCCGGACGATGTCGTGCTGCTGACGATGAAAACGCCAGACACGCTCGGCGCGCTGCAACGGCTCAACGCCGCCGGCCTGGCGACGCAACCCGTATTCTGCTTCCAGAACGGCGTCGCCAACGAGGCGCTGGCCTTGCGTTTCTTTGCCAATGTCTATGGCGCAACGGTGATGCTGCCGGCCGATTACGACACGCCCGGCGAGGTCGGGACCTATTTCGCGCCCAAGATCGGCGCCTTCGACATCGGCCGCTATCCTTCCGGAACCGACGACGCGGTCGAGAAACTGTGCGGGGTCCTGAGCACGTCCGGCTTCATCGTCGAGGCCAGGGACAATGTGATGGACAGCAAATACCGCAAGCTGCTGGCCAATCTTCGCAACATCATCGACGCGGCGCTTGGCGACACCGAGCTTCAGCGGAAATGGTATGCCAGGGCGCTCGCCGAGGCGGAGGCGGTGCTGACCGCCGCCGGAATAGCGTGGGACAAGACCGACGCCATGGCCCGCCAGGAACTGACCATAACCGCCATTCCCGGCCGAACGCGCGTCGGGTCGTCGACGCTGCAGAGCATCGTGCGCGGGACGGGCTCCCTCGAAACCGACTTCCTCAACGGCGAGATCGTGCTGCTCGGGCGGCTGCACGGCATGGCGACGCCCGTCAACGCAGCCTTGTGCAGACTGTCGATCGCGCTGGCCAGCGGCCGGATGCGGCCGCAATCGGCCGGCGACGACACGATCGCCTCCATGATCGGCGCGGCCGACGGAACCGGCTGATCGCCGGAGGCAATCAAAAAACAGAGCCGCCCGAGAATCCTTTCGGGCCCATGGAACGTCTTCCTCACGCAGACACGTCAAACAGGAGACGACCATGAACTACAACCTCATCCGCTACGGCGTGAAGGACGCCGGAATCGTCGAGAACCGGACGCTGGTGACAAAGGTGTTCGAGGCGCTGGATGAAACAAAACCGCAAACCGTGCGCTATCTCGTGCTCGAACTCGACAACGGCGAATTCATCCACATCGTCGGTTTTGAAAAAGACAGCTCGGCGCTGACCGAGCTCGACGCGTTCAAGGCATTCAGCGCCGATCATGCCGGCCGGCGTTCGACGCCGCTTGTGAGGTCGCCGGCGAAGATCGTCGGCAACTATCGTATGCTGGCCAGGGCCAATGAAGCCGTGCCCGCCTGACCTTGGCATTGGCGAGGCGAGAAAGAGGACGATGAGCTTGGCAGGGTTCGGCCGCGCGGAACTTGAAGCCATGCTCGTCGGCCTGCGCCCGAAACTGCACCGCTATGTCGCGCGCATGGCGGGCTCCGCCATCGAGGGCGAGGACATCGTGCAGGAGGCAGTGGTGAAGGCGCTCGCCGCCCATGATGGCGGCGCTCTCGTCGAACGCCCCGAGCAGTGGCTGTTCCGCATCGCCCACAATGCGGCGCAGGATCATCTGCGCCGCCGCCAGCGGGAGCGCTCCCGCGTCACCGAGGCCGACATGACGACGATCGAGGATCTCTCGGCCAATGCCGAGGCGAGGCTCGCGGCGGCGGCAAGCCTGCGCAGCTTCATGCAGCTTACGCTGGCGCAGCGCAGCGCCGTGATCCTCGTCGACGTGCTTGGCCTCACCTTGCATGAGACCTGCGAGGTGACGAGCGCGACGCTTGCCGCCACCAAGGCGGCTCTGCATCGCGGCCGGGCGGAGTTGAAGGCGCTGGCTTCGGCGCCGGCCGACGTCGCGATGCCAAAACTCGAACCGGAAGAAGAGCGCCGGCTGCGCCGCTATATCGACCTGTTCAACGCGCGCGATTTCGACGGGGTCAGGGCGCTGATCGCCGAGGACGTCCAGGTCGACGTCGTCAACCGGACCCGCCTCGACGGCAAGAAGGAAGCCTCGACCTATTTCGGCAATTACGAGCGCCTCGGCGACTGGGCATTGTCGCTCGGCTTCGTCGATGACCTGCCGGCGATCCTCATCCGCAACCCGCAGGCGGACGATGCCGTGCGCGGCTTCGTGCTGGTCCATTGGCGTGGCGAAGAGGTTGTGCGCATCCGCGATTTCCGCCATGCACCCTACTGCCTCGAGAATGCCCACGTCCGTCCCGTCGCGGTTTGATCGTCGCGTGAGGCACTGCTCCATCAAATCATCGTGAGGCCGCGCGATCGTCACGGATCGGCCATCAGCGCAGCAGCATAGGCCTGCTCGAAGTCGGCCAGTCCCCGGTCCCATACGCGCCACGGCACGATCATTTCACCGTCCGCGAAGAAGGCGCCTGGCTGGCCGTCGTTAGTTTTTTGTCATTTCACCAATCACGTAATGCGGGCGGACAGGAGCCCGCGAGGTTCTCCGATGTCTCTTACCGAAGCCACCAAGCCCGCCAAGCAGGATTCCCGCAAGGCCAAAGCAGCGACCGCGGCGCCGCCGCGCGAGCAGATCCTGATCGGCCCCGATTTCATCCAGAAAGGCGAGCCGCACGAGCGGCTCGACCGGTTCTTCGCCGATCTGGCGGGCCGCTTCGACGCCGCACCGGCGGTCATCTCCGACGGTCGGCCCTGGTCGTATCGCGAGCTGAACAGCCGCGCCAACCAGTTCGCCCATCTGTTGATCGAGCGCGGCGTCAAGCCAGGCGACAGGATCGGCCTTTTGCTCGACCGCTCCGCCGAAACCTATATCGCGGTGCTTGCCGTGATGAAGGCCGGGGCGGCATTCGTGCCCTTGGCCACCGCGTTTCCCGAAGACCGCATGGTGATGATCATCGAGGACGCCCACGTCACGATGGTGATCAGCGTTTCCGGTTATGCGGCGCGCGTGGCGCGCCTGCCCGTTCCGCATATCTCGATCGATTCGGCGGAGTCCGAAATCGCGCTCCAGCCGGAAACGGCGCCCCTGCCGGACGGCGCCCAGGATCAGACCTGCTACATCCTCTACACGTCGGGCACCACAGGCAAGCCCAAGGGCGTGGTCATCACCCATCAGAGTTTTTGCAACTTCATCCGTGTCGCGGCGGCATCCTATGGCTACCAGCCGGGCGACCGCGTCTATCAAGGCATGACCATTGCCTTCGATTTCTCCTCGGAGGAGATCTGGGTGCCGTTCGCCGCAGGCGCGACCGTCGTGCCGGCGCCCGGCCAGCAGCCGTTGGTGGGCGAGGAGCTGGCCACTTTCCTGCGCGAGCACACCATCACCTGCATGGCCTGCAGCCCGACGCTGCTGTCGTCGATCGAGAGCGATGCGCCAAGCCTGCGCGCGATCCTTGTCGGCGGCGAGGCCTGCTCTCACAAGCTCGTGGTGCGGTGGGCGAAGCCTGGCCGTCAGATCCTGAACACCTACGGCCCGACGGAGGCGACCGTCACAGCCACCATGGCCTTGCTGACGCCGGATGAACCGGTGACGATCGGCAGGCCGCTGCCCACCTATTCGATCGCCATCCTCGATCCGAAAAAGCCACAGGTTCTGAGCGGCGACGCGTTGGGCGAGATCTGCATCGGCGGCATGGGCGTTGCGGTCGGCTATCTCAACCGGCCGGAACTCAACGATGAGAAATTCATCCATGATTTCATCGGTCTGCCGAACAACCCAGGCGGCCGCATCTATCGGACGGGAGATCTTGGCCGGATCAACGACAAGGGCGAGATCGAATACCACGGACGCATCGACACGCAGGTCAAGATCCGCGGCTATCGCATCGAGCTGGGCGAGATCGAGGCCGTGCTTTTGGATCAGCCCGGCATCGCGCAGGCGGCGGTCACGACCTGGGAGATCGAACCCGAGCGCACCGAGCTGGTCGGCTACTATGCCCCCAAAAGCGGCGGCGACGGTGTGGACCGCACCGCTCTCGTGCAGGAGCTGAAGCGACGGCTGCCCGATTACATGGTTCCGGCCTATCTCGAGCAATTGCCCGCGATCCCGATGACCGTTTCCAACAAGGTCGACCTGAGGAAGTTGCCAAAGCCGACGAGCGCGCGTGTCGCCGCCGGCCATGCGATGATCGACCCGCGCAACGAGGACGAGACGCTCCTCGTGGAGACGCTGGCGGACGTGCTGAAATTCGAGGACATCTCCATCGAAGATCACTTCTTCGACGACCTCGGCGCGAACTCGCTGCTGATGGCGCGGTTCTGCGCGCGCATCCGCTCGCGCAAGGCCTGGTCGACGACGTCGATGCGCGACATCTACCTGCACCCGACGGTAGCGAAGCTTGCGGAATATCTGCGGGAACCCCAGACGGCCGCGGTTGCCGCGCGCGAGCCGATGTTGACGCACAGAGCCACCAATCTTGCCATCTGGGCGACGGGATTCGGCCAGCTGCTGTTCTACGCGGTCTACAGCTATGCGGCGTTGTGGACGATCAATGACGGCCTCAATTGGGTCTATGACGCCCTGGACGACCCGGTGTCTCTCTATCTGCGTTGCGTTCTTCTGTCCGCCGGCGTGTTCTTTGGATTGAGCGGCTTCGCCGTCGCCGCCAAATGGCTGCTGGTCGGCCGCTGGAAAGCCGAGACCTTTCCGATCTGGGGTTGGCGTTACTATCGATTCTGGATCGTCAAGACTCTGGTCCGCAGCGCTCCGGTCGTGCTGTTCCGCGGCAGTCCGCTCTATAGCCTCTATCTGCGCCTGCTCGGCGCGCGGCTCGGCAATCGCACCGTCGTCGAGTGCCGGGCCGTTCCGGTCTGCACCGATCTGATCGCCATCGGCGACAACTCGATCCTGCGCAAGGACTCGACGATCCTCGGGTTCCGCGCGCAGGCCGGCTATATTCATACCGGGCCGGTCAATATCGGCAACAACGCCTTTGTCGGCGTCGGATCGACGCTCGACATCGACACGCGCATGGGCGACAGCACCCAGCTCGGCCACGCTTCGTCGCTGCATCGCGGACAGACCATTCCGGCCGGAGAGCACTGGCACGGCTCGCCTGCGATCCCGACGGAGGCGGATTACTGCAACGTGCCCAACGTCCCATTGTCGCGGGTGCGCCGCGTCATCTACGAGGCGATCCAGCTCTTCATCCTTTTTGCCATCGTCACGCCGTTCCCGCTTCTGTTCCACAGCTACTGGGAAAATGTCGGCGACGACTATGATGAGACCATCGGCGTCGTGGCGATCGGCACCACGGTCACGGTGGCGGGCTTCATCATCGGCGGGGTGCTGCTGGCGGCCATCGTGCCGCGGCTGTTCAACCTCGTGCTGAAGCCCGGCCGGAACTATTCGCTCTACGGCTTCCACTACTGGCTGCAAACGATGCTGGAACTGGTCAGCAATGTGCGGCTGCTGAACGTGCTGTTCGGCGACAGTTCCGCCGTCGTCTATTATCTGCGCGCCATCGGCTGGAAGCTGAACAAGGTGGATCAGACCGGATCGAATTTCGGCACCAACCAGCGGCATGAAAACCCGCAGCTGAGCGAGATCGGCTCGCACACGATGGTGTCCGACGGCCTGTTCATGGTCAACATGCAGAAGTCGGCCAACTCCTTCCGGCTCGAGCATACGCGGGCCGGCGAACGCAACTTCTTCGGCAACAACATCATCTATTCACCGGATTCCCGCGTCGGCGACAATTGTCTGCTCGGCACCAAGGTTCACGTGCCGGTGGACGGCCCCGTGCGTGAGAATGTCGGGCTCCTGGGCTCGCCACCATTCGAAATTCCGCGCATGGTCAATCGCGACAAGGAGCTTCTCGGATTGATCTCCGACAAGGAGCGCAGTCGCCGCCTGCCGCTGAAGAACCTGCACAATCTGGTCACCGCTCTGATGTTCGTGGCCGCGCAGTGGCTGATCCTGTTCCTGACGCTCGCAATCTGGGACCGCGCGCTGAACTACTATACCGAGTGGGGGCAGACGGCACTGTTCGTGGCGGTGATGCTGACCACGGCGATCGGCATCCCGTTCTATATCTTCCTCGAGCGCGCCAGCCTCGGCTTCCGCCGCCTGAAGCCCAGGATGGCGACGATCTACGACCCGGTTTTCTGGCGGCACGAACGTCACTGGAAGCTGTCCGATTCACCGATCATGGGCCTGTTCACCGGCACGCCGTTCCGGCCGCTGATCCTGCGCATGCTGGGCGTGAAGGTGGGGCTGCGCCTCTATGACGGCGGCTGCATCATCACCGAGCGGTCGCTGGTGGAGATCGGCGACGACGTCACGCTCAACGAAGGCTGCGTGATCCAGCCGCACTCGCTGGAGGAAGGCGCGTTCAAGTCTGACTACATTCGTATCGGCAATGGCTGCACGCTGGCGCCGTCCGCTTTCGTTCATTACGCGGTGACGATGGGCGAGGGGTCGGTGGCCGACGTCGACTGCTTCGTCATGAAGGGCGAGGTGCTGGAGCCGAACACGGTCTGGCGCGGCAACCCGGCGAAGCTCTATGGCGTGGTGACGCCGATCGACGCCCGCGCGATGGAAGCCGGGCACGCCGCGTGACGCGCCGCGCCGGCACCAGCGACCGGCCGGTTGCCCTGGAGCCTGTCGGCAAGGGCAACCGGGCGGCGATAATGGCGCTCGAACTGTTGCCGGAGCAGCAGGAGCACGTCGCCTCCAACGCCGAATCGCTGGCGGAGGCCGAGCAGGATGACGAGGCGATCGCCCGCGCCGTGGTCTTCGCCGGGCGCGTGGCCGGATTCCTCATGTACAGCGCGCCAAAGGACGATGACGAAGCGATCGTCTATCGCTTCATGATCGACCGCCGCGAGCAAGGCACAGGTCTTGGCCGCGCCGCTGTCGGCAAGGCGCTGGAAGAGATTGCGAAGCTCGGCCACATCCGCCGCGTTGCGATCTGCTACGAACCGGAGAACGAGGCGGCGCGCCGGCTTTACGCCGGCTTCGGTTTCGTCGAGCAAGGACTGGACGAAGACGACGAGATGATCGCCACGCTCGAACTGGGGCGGATAGAGCGTTGAAAACCCGGCCGCAAGGCATGTCGGCAAGCATCCGACACACCGTCGAGCAGGCATTGGCCGGCCTCGCGCCGCCCGGCCTGAGCGCCGGTTGCCGTCATATCCTCGCCGGCGACGAACAATATATCCTGCCCGCGGAAAGCGCTTCCATGGCGACGCGCGAACCCGGCGCGCGCGCCGCCACCGGGGCAGGCCGCCACATCGCGCATGAATTGCTGCGGCGTCTGGGATGCGTGAACCCCGCGATATTGCGCGGCCGATCGGGAAGCCCGATCTGGCCGGCCGGCATTGTCGGCTCGATCGCGCATGACGACACGATTGCCGTAGCAGTCGTCGCGCGATCCGGCGCGCTGCGAAGC
>NZ_RZSB01000219.1:0-8141 GCF_004023285.1 Mesorhizobium sp. M2A.F.Ca.ET.067.02.1.1 | reverse complement strand
CCAAGATGCCGTCTCGACCCGCCGGCGCGGCGCCTATTTGCCGCCGTTCAGCCTTTCGCGCAACTCCTTGCCGGTCTTGAAGAACGGCACCCACTTTTCCTCGACCTCGACCGACTCGCCGGTGCGCGGGTTGCGGCCGGTGCGGGCGGGACGGTTTTTCACCGAAAAGGCGCCGAAACCGCGCAACTCGACCCGGTTGCCCTCGGCAAGCGCGTCGGTGATTTCGTCAAAGATCGCACCGACGATGTTTTCGACGTCGCGCAGGAAAAGGTGCGGGTTGCGTGCAGCAATGATCTGCACAAGCTCGGATTTGATCATGGAACGTTCCCCGTGAAACCACTGCAGACGATTATCAGGATGATTTTTATTGCTTTTTTGGCTCGCGCCAACGGCATGTCAAGGGTGCCAGACCGAAACGAGACCGTCAAGAAACAAGCGGTCGGCGCCGAGCTCGTGAATGATATCGCCACCGGCATCCGGCAGGCCAAGCGCCTTGGCGGCCAGTTTTGCCATCGACTGCGAGAACAGGAAGCCGCCACGCCTGTCCTTGTCCTTCCACTCGACGACCTTGAGCTTGGCATCCACGCCCTTCGTCGCCAGCCAGTCGATCGCCTCCTGCTCGCCGCCGACAGCGTCGACCAGATGATTGGCCAAGGCCTGGCGGCCGGTGAAGATCGAACCGTCGGCCAGCGCCAGCGCCTGCTCATGCGTCATCTTGCGGCGGTCCGCGACGATGCCGACGAACCAGTCGTAACTGTCGAGGATCAGCTTGCGCACCATGGCACGCTCATCGTCATTGGTCGGCTTGAAGGGCGAGGGCGAAGCCTTGAGCGGCGAGGATTTCACTTCCTCCAGCTTGATGCCGAGCTTGTCCATGAGACCGCTGACGTCAGGATATTGGATCAGCACGCCGATCGAGCCGACGATCGAGGTCTTCCGGGCAACGATATGGTCGGCAGCACTTGCGATCATATAGCCGGCCGACGCCGCCAGAGTGCCGACCTCGGCCACCACGGGCTTGTCGCCGGCAAGCTTGCGCACGGCTTCGAATGTCGACTCGCCGCCGACCGTGGTGCCTCCGGGCGAATCGATCGACAGGATGACGCCCTTCACCTCCGGCGACTTGCGGATCGTTTCCAGCCTTTTGAGCAGTTCCTCGTCCTCGGTGATGGTGCCTTCGATCTTCACCTTGGCGATATGGGGGACCGCCTGGCCGGTGAAATTGTCGTCATAGACCCATGCCGAGAAGGCGATCACCGCTGCCGCCAGAACCACAAAAGCAGCCACGCGCCAGAAAGTCAGCTTGCGACGCAAGCGGCGGCGGTCGATCAGGTCGTCGGCTCTCATTGCCATCGTCAGCCTCATGGGTCGGCGGGAAAGCAAGCTTTTAAAGCAAGCCTCGGCGCACGGCTACCGTTTCCTGAACGCCGGCTTCGAGCTCGGCGTTGATGGCGACCTCACGAAAAATTAACCCAGTCCCCTTCTGTATCTGCTATGAAGTGCGGGTCGTCTCCCCGAATTCCTCCCGATTTTGTGGGCGGCAGCCGTCACATTTTTGCAGTTTTCGTCCCCTTGTGCTTGCGTGTAGGTGCCGGCATACCACCTATAGGCGATGTTTGGGCGGACAAAGGTCCATTAGAAAAGTCATGTTGGCGCGATCTGACGAAACGAGCGATGCCGCTGCGGCACCGGCTCCCGCGATCCAAGAGGGCACGCGCGGCGAGGCGTTCAACCGCGCGCAACGGCACTCGCGCCGCGTGCGCGTGCTGAAATTCGCGGTGCCGCTGCTCGCGGCCGCGATTGCGATCGCCTTTCCAGTCTATTCCTACCTCAAAGCGCCAGTCTCCATTTCCGTGCAGGCCGACGGCACGGCGTTTTCGAACGGCAAGCTGGTGATGGCCAATCCGAAGCTCAACGGCTTCACCAAGCAGAAGCTGCCCTATTCGCTGACGGCGAGCAGGGCCACGCAGGATGTCGGCCAGCAGGCCGTGATCGACCTCGAAGGCATCAACGCCAAACTGCCCGTCGCCACCGACAATATCGTGTCGGTCGATGCCGAGCACGGTATCTACAATCGCGACGCCAATACGATGGACCTCACCAGCGACGTCAGCGTGACGACTACGGACGGCCTTGCGGCGAAATTCAAATCGATCTTCCTAGACATGGGGAAAGGCTCTATGAAGACGAGCAATCCGGTCGACGTCAGCCGCGGCGGGTCGCGCATCACGGCGGACTCGATGTCGGTCGAGGATAATGGCAGGCTCGTGGTCTTCGAGAACCGGGTTCGCGTCAACATCGATCCGACTGCGCTGAAGGCGGCAGGGGTAAACAGTGGAGAACAGAATGCGTCGCAGTAAATCCGCGTGGGCTCTGGGCGCAGCCTCCGCATTGCTGTTTCTGGGGACGGCGCATTCCTTCGCGCAGTCGAGCGCGACCAGCCAGATGTCCGGGCTCAAGCTGTCCGGCGACCAGCCGATCCAGATCGAGAGCGACAAGCTGGAGGTCCGCCAAGCCGAGAGCATGGCCATATTCAGCGGCAATGTGACCGTCAATCAGGGGCCGACCCTGCTAAAGGCCGGCAAGATGACGGTCTACTATGTCAAGGACCCCAAGGCTGACAAAAGCGCGGCTGCCGGCGCGTCGGCAATGACGGGCGCCGCCAATATCGATCACCTGGAGGTCGAGAACAAGGTCTACGTCAAATCGAACGACCAGGTCGCCACCGGCGACAGCGGCACGTTCGACATGAAGACACAGGTGCTGGTGCTCAAGGGCAAGGAAGTGGTGCTTTCGCAAGGCGACAATGTGCTCAAGGGCTGCAAGCTCACCGTGCAGATGAAGAGCGGCCTCGCCAATGTCGACGGCTGCGGTGGCCGCGTGATGATGTCGTTCACGCCCCAGAAGCAGGGCGCGCAGCAACAGGGAGCGTCGGGCAACTAATGGCCGGCGTATCCTCGCTGCTTGCCCGTCTTCCGGGACGGGCGGCCGCAAAGCCGGCTGCCCCGGCGACGGTCGGCACCGACAAGGCGAAGTTCAAGGGCACCCTGATCGCCAAGGGCCTGACCAAAAGCTACAAGGGCCGTAAGGTGGTGAGTGGGGTGACGCTCGGCGTGCGCGCCGGCGAGGCCGTCGGCCTGCTTGGCCCCAACGGCGCCGGCAAGACCACGTGTTTCTACATGGTCACCGGCCTTGTTCCCGTCGATGAGGGCTCGATCGAGATCGACGGCTTCGATGTCACGTCGATGCCGATGTACCGGCGCGCCCGCCTTGGTATCGGCTATCTGCCGCAGGAAGCGTCAATCTTCCGCGGGCTGAACGTCGAGCAGAATATCCGCGCCGTGCTGGAAGTGGTCGAAAAGGATCGCAAGGTGCGCGAACGCAACCTCGACGAGCTGCTCGAGGAGTTCCATATCAGCCATCTGCGCAAGGCGCCCTCGATGTCGCTGTCGGGCGGCGAACGGCGTCGCCTTGAAATCGCGCGGGCCCTGGCGACGCGGCCTGCCTATATGCTGCTCGACGAGCCCTTTGCCGGCATCGACCCGATTGCCGTCGCCGACATCCAGCAGCTCGTCCGCCACCTCACGGCGCGCGGCATCGGCGTCTTGATCACCGACCACAATGTGCGCGAGACGCTCGGCCTGATCGATCGCGCCTATATCATCCATGCCGGTCAGGTGCTGACGCATGGCCGGGCCGACGAAATCGTCGCCAACGCCGATGTGCGGCGTCTCTATCTCGGCGAGGGTTTCACGCTCTGAGCGTAAAATACCTTTCTCCAGAGTGAATTTGAGCCCAATTCGACTGGTTTGCCGCGATTTTTCGGCCCAATAACGCTCCGGTAAGCCGATCCTGCTAGCGTTTTCCTTGACAAGCAAAAGCCGGGCCAGTTTCTATGCCCGACCGGAATGCAAGAGTGCGACGCGTAGACGAGGCGTTTGAATCCCACCATGGCGCTGGCAGCCAAACTGCAGCTCAGACAATCCCAGTCGCTGGTGATGACGCCGCAGCTGATGCAGTCGATCCGGCTGCTGCAGCTCACCCATGTCGAGCTCGAACGCTTCATCGACGAGGAGATCGAGCGCAACCCTCTCCTGGAGCGCGCCGAACCGCAGGATGACGCCGCCAGCGACCAGGCCCAGAAAAGCGAGGCCGCGCCGGAGCTGGATAGCGCCGGCGACTGGTTCGAGGGCGAGACGGAGTGGAGCGCGGAAGCGATCTCGCAAAAGCTCGACTCTTCCCTGGAAAACCTGTTCCCCGACGATCCCGGCACCAGCGAGCGGCTGGGGCCGGATCTCACGGCTCAGTGGAAGTCTGCAGCGGGCAGCGCCGGCACAGCCTCATCCGAGGGATTCGACGTCGGCGACATGGCCGCGGCCGCAGTCACATTGCGCGAACATGTCGGCGAGCAGATCGCACTTGCTTCGCTGAGCCCCGGCGAACGTCTCATCGCGGGCGAGCTTGCCGATGGGCTCGACGAGGCCGGTTATCTGCGCACCGACCTGATGGAGATCGCGGTCCGGCTCGGCACGGATGAAGCGGCGGTGGCGCGTGTGCTTGGCTCCTGCCAGAGCTTCGAGCCGGCAGGGCTCTTCGCGCGCGACCTTGCCGAGTGCCTGTCGCTGCAGCTTCAGGCGCGCGACAGGCTCGATCCGGCAATGAAAGCGCTGGTCGCCAACCTCGAGCTTCTGGCGCGGCGCGATTTCCAGACGCTGAAACGCATCTGCGGCGTCGACGAGGAGGACCTCCTCGACATGCTTGCCGAGATCCGCGCTCTCGATCCGCGCCCCGGCCTGGCGTTTTCGGGCGGCGCAAGCGACGCAATCGTCGCCGATGTCGAGGTCCGCGCGGCCAATGACGGCAGCTGGGCAGTTGAGCTCAATGCCGACACGCTGCCGCGCGTGCTGGTGGACAATGTCTACTTCGCCCGTGTCTCGAGCCACGCCAAGGACCAGGCGGAAAAGGATTTTCTCGCCGAATGCCTGCAGAACGCCAACTGGCTGACGCGCAGCCTCGACCAGCGGGCCAAGACTATTCTCAAGGTGGCGTCGGAAATCGTGCGGCAGCAGGACGCCTTTCTCGTCCATGGCGTGCGCCACCTCAAGCCGCTCAACCTGCGCACGGTGGCCGATGCCATCGGCATGCATGAATCGACCGTCAGCCGCGTCACCGCCAACAAATACATGCTGACGCCGCGCGGGGTTTTCGAGCTGCGCTATTTCTTCACGGCGTCGATCGCCTCGGCCGAAGGCGGCGAAGCGCACTCTTCCGAGGCCGTGCGCGACCGCATCAAGCAGATGATCGACGAGGAAAAGCCCGCCGACGTGCTTTCCGACGACGCCATCGTCGACATGCTCAAGGAAAGTGGTGTCGATATCGCGCGCCGCACCGTCGCGAAATACCGCGAAGGCATGAATATCCCATCGTCTGTGCAAAGGCGGCGGGAGAAGCGGGCGCTCGCGAACGCCGGCCGCTAGGCCCGCCGGTATTCGGGCGATGCCGGCCCGACCCGAATCCCGATGATTTCCCGCAATCCCCAAGCTTGATTGACAAGCCGCAATGAAGTGTCTAGAAGCCCGCCCGCATGAGCAGGGCGGTAATGCCCGCTTGCAAATGGGTCCGTCAGACAAGGCCATGGACGGCCAAGAAGGCGACTTGTGATCAACCGGAAAGTTCGGGTCTAAAATCGGCGCGCATGCCGCTGCGAAGCTTGTGCGCGCGCACCACGGGTATAAACTCGGGACCAGTTTGAAGCCTGGGCAAGGAAGGTCAGTTTTCAGATGAATCTACGCATTTCGGGAAAACACATGGACATCGGCGATGCGTTCCGCACGCGCATCAACGACCGGGTCGGCGAGGCGATCGAGAAATATTTCGATCGGGGTTTTTCAGGACATGTCACGGTCATCAAATCGGGGTCGCGTTTCTCCGCCGACTGCATGATCCGGCTCGATTCCGGCGCTTCCTTGCAGGCGACCGGCGACGCCCAGGACCCGACGCTTGCCTTCGAGGCGGCCGCCGATCGCCTGGAAACACGGCTGCGCCGCTACAAGCGCCGGCTGAAATCGCGCAACACCGGCAACGGCAATGGCGAAGAGCCGACCGACATCGCCTACACGGTGATGGCTCCCCTCACAGATGAGGAGGAAGACATTCCGGAGGACTTCGCTCCGGCCATCGTCGCCGAATCAAGCATGACGCTGCGGACCATGTCGGTGGCGTCGGCTGTCATAGAGCTCGACAACAGCGACAGCCCGGTATTCCTGTTCCGCAACGCCGGGACCGACCATCTCAACATCGTCTACCGCCGGCCGGATGGCAATATCGGCTGGATCGATCCGTCGACGACCAAAGTCGCACAGGCATAAAAAGCCGGCCGCGCGAGGGGGCGACGACTGGCGCGGCAGGCGAGCAAGGGATTTTTCAAGCATGGATCTCAGCGATCTCATCAGCGTCCCGGCGATCATGCCGGCGTTGAAGGCGAATTCCAAAAAGCAGCTTCTGCAATTGCTGTCGGAGAGGGCGGCGGCGATTTCGGGAATTCCGGAGCGGGAGGTGTTCGACACCATCCTGCAGCGCGAACGGCTGGGATCGACCGGCGTCGGCAACGGCATCGCCATTCCGCACGGCAAGCTCGCCGGCGTGAAGCGGATCGCCGGTGTCTTCGCGCGGCTGGAAACGCCCGTCGATTTCGAGGCATTGGACGACCAGCCGGTCGACCTCGTCTTTCTGCTGCTGGCGCCCGAAGGCGCAGGCGCCGACCATCTCAAGGCGCTGTCGCGCATCGCGCGCGTGCTGCGCGATGCCGACACGGTGGCCAAGATCAGGGGTACGCGCGACGCGGTGGCGATCCACGCCCTGCTGTCCGACACGCAGGCCTCGCACGCAGCCTGAAGTTTTGGGATAGAACTCTAGTTTGAGAAGAAACCCTAGAGGGACCGCCGGGAGCGGCCCTTTCCATTTCGAACTGCCAGCAATCGCCCTAAAGCGCGTCGCGATCTTTCAGATTCGCTCCATGCGCTTTAGGTTTTGATTTTACGCATGTCTTTATCCCGAAACCGGTTCCCACTTTCGGGAGACATGCCTTAGTGGATGGCGACAGTGGTCAGGTCGTTCTCCAACGCACCCGCCAGCGCCCGGTCACGGGCATCGGAAAGCAGGATCGGCTGGCCGTTGGCGGCAAACAAAGCCCACAGCTCCAGGCCGGGCGCGATTTCGCCGAGGCCGGGGAAGCGGCCGCGCAGGTCGTCGCTCGACACTTTCCGCAGATAAGCGACAGAGCCTTCGCCGAGATGGGCGAGTTCGCCGCTGGTCATGGTGATCATTTCGTCAGTTCTGGTCATTTCAAGCCTCCTTGGCGCGAGGACGCCAGGATTGGCCGCCTCGCATAGAGCCATCGGCAAAGATCAGTCTTTCACCGATATGTTTATTTTCCGTACCAGCCGCTCGGCCTCCGGCCGGTCGAGATCGATCGACAGCAGGCCGTTCTTCAACTCGGCCGCTATCACCCGCATGCCGTCGGCCAGCACGAAACAGCGCTGGAACTGGCGCGCGGCGATGCCGCGGTGGAGGAATTCGCGCTCGGTGTCGTCGGTCTGGCGACCGCGCACGATCAGCTGGTTTTCCTCCGTGGTGACATCGAGATCGCTCTCGGCGAAACCGGCAACGGCCAATGTGATGCGCAGCCTTTCGGCCTCGCCGTCAGCGGCGCTGAGGCGTTCGATGTTGTATGGCGGATAGCTGTCGCCGGTCTTCGCCAGACGCTCCAGCGTCTTTTCCATGGCATCGAAACCCAAAAGAAGCGGGCTGGAGAAGGGCGTCATTCGACTCATTGTTACACTGTCCTCTGAAGAGCGACACAAACTGGAAAAACCCGGATGGCATTTTTCTCGATGGTCTTGATATGGTCCGCCGCGCGATCAAGTTCAAGCCATTAAACCCCGCCCAAAAAGACTCCCCAAAAAGGAATTGAAATGCCCCAGTCCAGAAAGATCATCATCGACACGGATCCCGGCCAGGACGACGCCGTCGCCATATTGCTGGCGCCCGGCAGTTCCGAGCTGGAGATCGTCGGCATCACCGCCGTTGCCGGCAACGTGCCGCTGAAACTGACCCAGAACAACGCCCGCAAGATCTGCGAG
>NZ_RZSB01000218.1:0-8144 GCF_004023285.1 Mesorhizobium sp. M2A.F.Ca.ET.067.02.1.1 | reverse complement strand
GTCTTTCTCTATCTCGGCGGCCTGATCGTCGCGGTGCTGCTCTATTTCCAGGCGCTGAGGCCGGCGACCCGGCTGCAGCAGTCCTTCCGCGATACGCTGCTGCCGATGATCTTCGGCTTCGTGCGTGATGTGCGCTATCAGCATGGCGTGCGGCCGAACTCCTTCGAGAGGATGCCGCGCGAAACCGTCGCCGCTTTCAACCGGCAGAGCTTCGACGACGTCATTTCCGGGCGTTATGAGGATTTTCCCTTCGAGCTCTACGAGGCGAAGCTCTGGGAAGGCTCCGGCAAAAGCGAGACGACCGCCTTCAAGGGCGTCATTGTCGCCTTTGAGACCATCGAGCCGTTCCCGGGAACGCTGGTCGCGGCGCGCAAGGCCGGCAAGGTGGCGCATTTCTTCCGCGGCATGTTCGCCTCCAAGATGCAGGAGCTGTCATCCGGCGTCGAAGACCTCGATGACACCTATGAATTCCGCACCGACAATGTCGAGGCGGCGCGGCCTCTGGTGACCGGCCGGATGGCGCAGGCGCTGACCTGGCTGCGCGAGACATGGCCCTACGACCAGGCACGGGTGGCGCTCAGCGGCAGCGACGGCTTTCTGCTGATGCCGCGATCGAAGAACTTCTTCGAGCTGCCGGATATTGCGCAACCGATCGACTACAACATTCATGTCGCGCCGATGATCACCGATCTCGGCGCGATGCTGGCGACGGCGGCGCTGGTGCGCAAGGTCGGCGCGAAGGACGAGTCGGTTGGCTAGGCTCAGCAGTCGAAGCCGAACCTGGTGCGCATCTCGTCGGCTTCCTCCTTCGACATCCTTTTGAACATCACGCAGGCGGTGAAGCTGCCGACCTGATGGCCATTCCTGGTGTAGCCCCAGTCGGAAATGTCATCCCTGGTGAATTCGATGTTCTGACCGAGCACGACGTTATGCACCTCGGCGGGCTGGTTCGACAGGATTCCGACAAATCCGGCTTCGGTGCGGCGGAAGGGCACAACCCAGAAATGCTCGGTGATGTTGCCGTCCTTAACCTTCACCTTCAGCTTGAAGCGCGACGTGCCGGCCGGAGGGCTATCGGCGAGCGCGAGGAACTCGTCGAGGCTGGAAAGCGCCTGCTTTGTCGCGGCTGCCATTTCCGGATCGCCCGGAGCGAATATAGTCACGCGGTCGTCATTCGGATCGGTAGCCTGCGCGTCGGCCGTCGCCGGCGCCAACAGACAGACAAGACACAACGCGGCGCGAACAACCAAGGTCATCGAAGGGGCCCCCCATTTTCGAAAGGCCGCTATCTTTCCGCATCGCGGGGATGTGATCAACCGGGTGTTGCAAAGTGACCCACGCCAACCGTCAACAAAAAATGATAAGCGCTACGTCGGAACCGCGCGGAGAGGACACGACATGCAACTGAGACTGGCGGCTGCGGCATTCTTCGCGATCATGCTTTGCGCCGGGGTTGTCCGTGCCGAAGACCCGAAGGCCTTCAAGCTGACCATCGATGGCGTGATCGTCGACATCGATCCGGGCGAGGATATCGATCTGAAGCTCCCCAGCGGCAGGACCAGCAAGGTGAGGCTCGATCACAATGACTTCGCCACCTTCTCCGGCGGCACCTTCTCCTTCGTCCATCCAAGCAATTATTCGGTCACCAAGATCGATCTCGGCGACGGCATCGCCCAGTACCTCATGGCTTCGGCGCTCGGCACCCTCGTCGTGGTGCAGAAATATGACAAGATGAATCCCGTTTCCCTCAACCAGCTGATGCTGCAGGAGATGACCAGGGAAACAGTCCAGGCAGGCGGGCAGCTGACACAGCAGCCGATGACCCGCAAGCTCGCCCACGGCAAGGAGCTGACAGGCCTCAAGGCCACTGTCAAAACGCGCACCGACAGGGCGGATTTCGAGATCGTCGGCTTCGGCACAGCCGATCAGGGGCTGCTCTTCATCACGCGCATCGGCGATCAGGACAATGCGACCGAACAGCCGTTGATCGACAAGTTCTGGGAGACTCTCAAGGTCAAGCTGTAGGCGTGCCGATATTCAGGTGAGGCCGGCGAGACCTGAACCTCAACGCGCCTTGGACAGGCTTACAGCCCCAGCTTGCCGAGCGCTTCGCAGCGTCCACCGTTGCGCCGGCGGCGCGGCTGAGGTCGGTCTTGACCACGGCATAGCCGGCCTTGGTGCGGTAAAGCACGGCGCGGCCGCCGTCGACCGATCCATCGAAGGCAACCGGCTTCGCGGCTTCGGTTTCGCTGGCGGTCACCATTCCGCCGACTGGAGCGCTCGGGCGATGGTCCAACTCGGGCGGCAGCGGGGCGAGGGTTTCGACGACGCGGTTCCTGGGCTTCAGATCCGGCCTGGAGGCTTTCGCGGCAAGCTCGGAGGAAGAGGCCGAGCCCTTGACGCGGCAGATGCCTGAAACCAGCGGATAATTGAAATTGCGCTGATGCAGCATCTGGCTCTTCATCGCCGCCTCGCAGTCGGCGATCGTCGCCCATTTGGCCGGCGTCTCGCCGATATATTCGCACAGCTTCGCGTCGCAGTCGCAGCCGACAATGGTCATGGCGACAAGGGCGGTCTTGATCACGGTCTTGTCCCTTCGAAATCGCTACCCATTCCCCACTTGCATCAATCCATGCCGAACAAGGCGGGATTTGGCCGCGATTGTGAAATGTGGATGACGGGGCGTTTCCGAAGGTTGCTCAGGCGGCGACTGTGACCGAAATGCCTCAGGCAGGCCTGGCCGTGCCAAAAAGACAGTCGGCGCTGGGATTTCTCCCAGCGCCTCCCTGTCAGATCAGGAACCAGTCAAGGCAGCAACTTCCGTAAAGTCGTCGCGCCAGGCCGGCCTTGATTTTGACGGTCCTGCCAGTCGCCACCCGAGGGCAGCGCCCGTTCCAGACCACGCCGATCTCCACCCTTGCGGGCTTCGCCCAGCGTGCCATCGAAGGTTTTTCCCGGCCTTCATGGCAGCATCGGTCCGCCGTCGGCGTTGGCACGCTTTCCGCGGCACCCGTAGGTCTCGGCATCCGTCCCTCCAACAGGCGAGCCTGCTCTCGTTCTGGGCCGTACGGGCCTCAGGAAATCCGCCTTGCGCTTTTGCCTTTCGGCTGGGGCGTTCAGTGGCCGCCTGAGATGGGTTGAATGTACGCCGGGTAAGCGGTTTGGGGAATGCCGGCACGCCTGTGGATAGCGGGATTATCGGGGACCAATGGCAAAAGCCTCGGAATTCGGCGGCCGAACCCCTTAGACAGCCTGCCCCGCTTTTTTAGCGACCTTGGATGTTGGAGCCTTGCTCCGCCGACCGGTCCGCGTTTGAATGTCGGCAAAAGAGTTTGGGCGCCAGCATGAACTCTGCCGCGCATTTGCGCGATGTGCCTCGGGGGAGGTCGGATTGAAGGTCGGGGTGGTTCTCAATCCGATTGCCGGAGGCGGCAGCCTCAAGCGGCACTGGGCGGAGGCGGCGGCATCGCTCAAGGCGAATTTCGGCGATTTCGAACTGCGCGAGACGCAAGCCAGCGGCGACGCCGAGCGGCTGGCGATCGACCTCGCGGCCGGCGGATGCGAGCTGGTGATCGCGGCCGGCGGCGACGGCACCGCCAGCGAGGTGGCCGACGGTCTGCTGCAGGCACAATCCGAGATCGGTCATGAAAGCGCGCTTGGACTTCTGCCCTGCGGCACCGGCATCGACTTCGCGCGCGGGCTTGGCCTGCCGCGCGGCATAGGCGCCTCTGTCAAGCAAATGGCGGATGCCAAGGGCCGGAAAATCGACGCCGGCCGCGTCTGCTATATCGACGATCATGGCGCGCTGGCCAGCCGCCACTTCATCAACATCGCCAGCCTTGGCCTGTCCGGCGCCACCGATCGCGCCGTCAATGCCGACAAGCGCAAGGGCAGGGTCTCGGCCAAGGCGCTGTTCTTCTGGCGCACGGTGCTGGAGTTCGTCCGCTATCGCTTCCAGGACGTCCGGATCACCATCGACGACGGCGAGCCGGTCGAGGCACGCATGGCGCTGGTGGCGGTGGCCAATGGCAAATTCTTCGGCGGCGGCATGATGATCGCCCCGGACGCCGAACTTGCCGACGGCCAGTTCGACATCGTCATCCTGCGCGCCGCCGGCAAGCTCGGCCTGATCAGAGACATTCGCCTGCTCTATGGCGGCCGCCACCGCAACCATCCGGCCATCACCATCCTGCGAGGCCGCAAGGTGCTGGTCGAGCCGTTGGGCGATATCGAGAAGAACGGCGCGCTGGTGGATATAGACGGGGAGTCGCCGGGCCGGATTCCGGCGACGTTCGAGATCCTGCCCGGCGCACTGACCTTAAGAGGTTGAATCAACTCTCTGAGGGTTTGATTCAGCTGGTTTGGCCAGATGATTGAAATAGCTGGCTAAATTTTTGCCGGATTACAGTTCGAGCTTGGCCGGGAAGCCCGGCGCGCGAAGCTCCGTGCCGACCTGATCCTCGAGCAGCTTGACGATCTGGGTCGACCAGGCGTCGCCGCCATAGACGCGCTTGCCTTCCTCGAAGATCGTGTTGACGCGTGTTGCCAGATCGAGCGGCGAGCCGAAATCCCTGCCCATGGCGAGCGCGAAGCCGAGATCCTTCAGCGCCAGGTCCATGGTGAAGCCGATGTCGTAGGAGCCGTTCAGGATGAGCTGGCTTTCGGTCTCGTGGACGAAGCTGTTGCCGGAGGAGGCGACGATGGCGTGATAGGCCTGGGCGAGGTCGAGCCCGCCATGCTTGGCCAGCATCAGCGCTTCGCCGGCGGCGACCAGATGGATGAAGGCCAGCATGTTGGTGATGACCTTGATCACCGCCGCCGCACCGACTGGTCCCATCAGGAAGGATTTTGCGCACATCGCTTCGATCGCCGGGCGATGGCGTTCGTAGAGCGCGGCGTCGCCGCCGACGAGGGCGGTGATCCTGCCCGCAGCGGCCAGATGCACGCCGCCTGTCACCGGGCATTCGAGCGTCTCGATGCCCTTTGCCGAAGCGAGTGCGGCGAGCCGTACAATCTCGTCGCGACCATTGGTCGACATTTCGATCCAGGTGCCGCCCTTGGGCAGGCCCTGGAGCAATCCGTCCGGGTCGGCCAGCACCGCTTCGCTGACCTTTGGCGAGGGTAGGCAGGTGATCGCATTGCCGGCGCGGGCGGCGGCTTCGGCCGGGCTCGCCGCCGCCGTGGCGCCGAGCGCGACGAGGCGTTCCACCGCCGCCGGGTCACGGTCGACCACGGTGACGGCGAAGCCGTGGCGCAGCAGGCTGGCGGCAAGATTGCCACCGAGATGGCCGAGGCCGATGAAGGCGTAAGCGGGGGTCACGGCATCAGCGGCGTCTGCATCATCTGCAGATGCAGGTCCTTGCCGCTATAGGGGTGCGCGTCGCAGACCGCCTCGTTGAGCTCGACGCCGAGGCCCGGCTCCTTCGACGGGATGACGTTGCCGTCCTGCCATTCGATCTTCTTCTTGAGCAGGGTGGCGTGAAAACCATCCCACTGCTTGAGCGATTCCAGGATGAGGAAGTTGGGCAGCGTCACCGCGAGCTGGATGTTCGCGGCGCCGACGATCGGGCCGCAATAGCAATGCGGCGCCACCTGGATGTGGTAGGCCTCGGCCATCGCGGCGATCTTCTTGGTCTCGAGGATGCCGCCCGAGCGGCCGAGGTCCGGCTGCAGGATGGTGGCGGCGCGGTTCTCGATGACGCGGGCGAACTCGAATTTCGTGGTCAGCCGCTCGCCGGTGGCGATCGGGATCGAGGTGCCGCGGGCGACCTGCGCCATCACCTCGGGCATATCAGGCGGCACCGGCTCCTCGAACCACAGCGGATCGTAAGGCTCGATGGCGCGCGCCAGGCGCAGCGCGCCGGATGCGGTGAACTGGCCATGCGTGCCAAAAAGGATGTCGGCCCTGGTGCCGACAGCCTCACGGATCGCCTTGATCATGCGCGCCGAAAGGTCGATGTCGATCAAGCGCGGCTGGTGGCCGTCATAGGCGGTGTAGGGGCCGGCCGGGTCGAGCTTCACGGCGTTGAAGCCCTGCTCGACATATTCGAGCGCGCAGGCGGCAGCCATGTCGGGGTCGTTGTAGACGTTCTTGCCGCGGGCATCCTCCGAATGGACGCTGCCGCTATGCGGATAGAGATAGGTGTAGGAGCGCAGCGTCTCGTGCACCTGGCCGCCAAGCAGCTTGTAGACCGGCTTGTCCGCCTCCTTGCCGATGATATCCCAGCAGGCCATTTCGAGCGCCGAGAAGCAGCCCATGCCGGAGACGTCCGGGCGCTGGGTGAAGCCGGACGAATAGACGCGGCGGAACAGGTTTTCGAGATCGTGCGGGTCGCGGCCGACGAGGTAGCGTTCGGCCATGTCCTCGATCATCCTGGCGGTGACATGCGCCGAGAAGGTGGCGTTATAGGCTTCGCCATAACCGACGACGCCGCCATCGGTGGTGAGCTTGACGAAGATGAAATACTTGCCGCCGATGCCGGGCGGCGGGTTGCCGACAACCCAGGTCTTCACGTCGGTGATTTTCATTTCTGATCCTCCAGAACCAGGTCGGCGCCTTTCCATCCGGTCAGAATCGAGGCGGCGTTGGTATTGCCCGTGATGTTGTCGGGGAAAATCGAAGCGTCGATGACGCGCAAGCCGCCCAGCCCGTGCACCTTCAGCCGCGGATCGACGACGGCGCGTGCCGCGTCCGGCCCCATGCGGCAGGTCGAGACCGGGTGATAGACGGTGCCCGAGCGCTTCCTGAAATCCTGGATGAGGTCGGCGTCCGATTGGATCGACGGTCCAGGCAGCACCTCTTCCTCGATGATCTCGGCCATGGCCGGCATCGCGGCGATCCTGCGCACGAACTTTACCGCCGCCAGCATCTCGTCGACATCGGCATTGGTCGAATAGGCGTTGGCCGTGATCCTCGGATAGTCGCGCGGATTGTTCGAGCGGATCATGATCTCGCCGCGGCTGGACGGACGGCAGTTGGACAGGCCGATGGAGAAGCCGGGCCAGGGATCGGGCGTGAGGATCGGACGTTCGCCGCTCTTCGGGATGACGGTCGAGAAGGCCTGGAAATAAAGCTGCATGTTCGGCCGCGCCATCGACGGATCGGTGCGGAAGAAGCCGCCGGCATTGTTCATCGACAGCGACAGCGGACCGGAGCGCAAGAGGATGTATTGCATGCCGACGAGCAGCTTGCCCCACCAGGGCCGCAGGATCTGGTTCAGCGTCGGCAGCTTGCCTTTGAACGTGTAGTTGATGCCGACATGGTCCTGCAGGTTGGCGCCGACATTGTCGTTGGCGTGGACAACCGGGATGCCCAGATTGCCAAGCAGCGCCTCGGGGCCGACGCCGGACAACTGCAGCAACTGCGGCGAATTGATCGAGCCGCCCGAGAGGATCACCTCGCGGCCCGCGCGGACAGTTTTCCGCTCGCCGTTCTGCTCATATTCGACGCCGACGGCGCGCTTGCCCTCGAACAGGATTCTTGTCGCCAGCGCGTTGGTCTCGACGCGGATGTTGGAGCGTTTCATAGCCGGACGCAGGAAGGCGCGGGCGGCAGACATGCGGCGGCCGTTCTTGGTCGTGATCTGGTAGACGCCGACGCCTTCCTGGGAGGCGCCGTTGAAATCCGGGTTGAACGGCAGCCCGGCTTGCTCGGCGGCGGCGAGATAGCGCTTGGTCAGCGGGTGCACCGCGCGCGAACAATCGGTGATGTGCAGCGGGCCGCCGACGCCGCGCCACTGGTCGGCGCCGGCCGCGTTGTCCTCCATCGCCTTGAAGGAGGGGAGCAGATCGTCATAGCCCCAGCCGGGATTGCCGGCGGCGGCCCAGGCGTCGAAATCCTCGCGCGCGCCGCGGATGAAGACCATGGCGTTGATCGAGCTCGAGCCGCCGAGCAGCTTGCCGCGCGGCCAGTGGTCGGCATTTCCGGCGAGACCGGGATCCGGCTCGGCCTTGTAGTTCCAGTTGACGGCCGGGTCGAAGAAGGTCTTGCCGTAGCCGAGCGGCATCTGGACGTAGAACCTTTGATCGGTCCCGCCGGCCTCCAGCACCAGCACCGAGAAGCGGCCCGAAGCCGACAATTTGTCGGCCACGACCGAACCGGCCGAGCCGGAGCCGACGATGATGAAATCATAAGTCTGCATGAT
>NZ_RZSB01000217.1:0-8148 GCF_004023285.1 Mesorhizobium sp. M2A.F.Ca.ET.067.02.1.1 | reverse complement strand
GGTCCGCGCAGCGGAGGGAAAGCCAATTGCTTGGCTTTCCGAGCGACGAACGCCCGGAGCGATAGCGAAGGGCCGCAGTGCCCGAAGGGCGGATGAGGGGTGAGTCCGTCGTCGACGGGTGGGCACCTTGCGCCGCGGATGACGATGATCATCGTTCGGCTGACTCACCCCTCATCCGTCTCGGCGCTACGCGCCGATCCACCTTCTCCCCGTAAACGGGGCGAAGGGGCCGCACACGAAACATTCAAAACCGCTTAAACATTCCTCCACCGCTTTAGGGCATGCTCCGCGCCCGGATGGTAAACCGGCTCCGATGCCGCGATGATGAAGGCCTTAAGCATGCCAAGTTCTGCCCGAAAGTTCAGCCCGGCCGCGCTGGCCGGAATGGCGAGGCGCTTCCTTGCTAGCCGCGACGGCTCGATGATGCCGATGATGGTGCTGCTGACGATCCCGCTGGTGACGGCAGTCGGCTTTTCGGTCGACTACACCTCGGCGGTGACGACCCGCAGCGACATGCAGAACGCGCTCGACGCCGCGATCATCTCGATCACCACGCTGCCGACGACGACATCGCTGGCCGACCGCCAGACGGCGCTGCAGCAGGCCTATGCGGCCAATAGCGGCCAGGGCACGGCGACGCTCACCAGCGTCAATGTCGACAGTTTCGGCGCGGCGACCTTCACCGCCACGGCCAACTATCCAATGCCGACCAATTTCATGCAGATCGCACGGATCGACACGGTGCAGGTCGGCGTCGGCTCCGCGGTGCGCAAGACGCCGGCGCTGGTGCAGTCCACCTTCAAGGTGACGAAGGTGTCGGGTTACTGGGCAAAGACCATGACGCTCTACGGCACCAAGTTCGGCGCCACGGTGGCCAAGCCGCTGATGACGATCAGCTATAGCTATAACGGCTATGGCGATCCGAAGGGCTACGGCACGACCACGGTGAGCACTGTCAACGGCTCCACCAGCACAGTGGTGCAAAAACAGGTGTGCACGACCGGCACACTAAAGTCCCTGCAGAAGAGCCTGCCCGCCGGATCAGTGATCCAGACCGACCAATACGGCACCAGATATTCTTGCGCCGACACCTTCTATCCTGCCAATGGCGCCGGCGCGGTGATCGACGTCAGCCAGATGGACCAGCTCTATCTGGAGATGGACGTGCCGTCGGGCAACCCGAAGGTGCTGAAATCGAACGACCCCGCCACCTCGAACCGGCTCTATATCGGCACCAGCGCCACCAACACGCCGGAAGTGGCGACCGGCAAGACCGTCAACATCTTCACCGCGGTGCCCTGCGGCCAGCCCGGCTACCAGGCCTGGGAAGACGGCGGCAACCCGGTGCCCGCCGACGTCAGCAACGCCGATTCTTCTACACCACCACCGGCAAATGCGACTACAACCAGCGCCCGTCGGAAACGGTGCTGACGCAGTAGGGCGCGGCTTAGCGCGTTTCACCGTTTCACGGAAACGGCGAACCGCTCTACCTCCTTGTTTTTACGCAATTCCGGACGGAAAACCGCTCACACTTTTCCTGGAATTGCTCTAGGCGTTCCCGATCAGCACGCCGGCCCCGAACACCAGCGCGCCGCCCAGCACCACCTGGAAGGCGGCGCGCCAGAACGGCGTCTGCATGTAGCGGTTCTGGATGAAGGCGATCGCCCACAGCTCGAAGAACACCACCACCGCCGCGACGATCGTTGCCGTCCAGAAATAGGGGATGAGGTAGGGCAGCGCGTGGCCGAGCCCGCCCAGCGTCGTCATGATGCCGACGGTCAGGCCGCGCTTGAGCGGCGAACCGCGCCCCGACAGCTTGCCGTCGTCGGAGGCGACCTCGGTGAAACCCATCGAGATGCCGGCGCCGATCGAGGCGGCGAGGCCGACGAGGAATGTCTGGAAAGTCGCATGGGTGGCGAAGGCGGCGGCGAAGATCGGCGCCAGCGTCGACACCGAGCCGTCCATCAGCCCGGCCAGCCCCGGCTGCACATAGGTGAGGATGAACTGGCGCTGCTCGGCGCTCGCTTCCTCCTCCTTGACCGCACCCGGCACGTGCTGCTGCTCCAGTTCGTGCGCCGAGCTCTCATGGCCTTGCTCGGCCAGAGCGAGATCGTCGAGCAATTTGCGCGTCGAGGCGTCGGTGGTGCGCTTGGCGGCCTCGACATAGAAGCGGTAGGCCTGCCGCTCCATGTCCTCGGCCTGCCGGCGCACATGCTCGATGCCGAGCGGCCGCACCAGCCAGTCCGGCTTGCGCTCGTAATAGCCCCTCACATGCTCGCGCCGGATCAGCGGAATGCGGTCGCCGAATCGCTTGCGGTGAAGCTCGATCAGCGAGTCGCGGTGGCCGTCCTCCTCCTCGGCCATCGCCTCGAACACCTTGGCCGATTGCGGAAAGTCCTGCGCCAGGCCATCGGCATAGGCGCGGTAGATGCGCCCGTCATCCTCCTCGGAGGAGATCGCCAGCGCCAGGATCTCCTGCTCCGACAGCGAATCGAAGGAACGGCGGCCGAAGCCGAAAACACGGGAAAGCATGATGGGATCACTCTAGTTTAGAATGATTCTAAACTATGGTTTCAAGCGCCCAACGTCAATTGCGAAGGCCACCGCCGCGCGCGAAAATGGATGACCAGACGTGCTCGGAGCGGCCCCTTCATTATTGCCGAATGTTAACCTATATTGACGCGACAGCCGAAATCGAAGGAGACCAACGCAATGACGGAGAAGAAGCCGCCGCACGCATTCGACGCCAAGCCGGTGCTCGATCTCATCGCCAGCATCGAGGCCGACCTGAGGCGCCTGAAGGGCCTGGTCGAGGAACAGCTCGAGAAATTCGATCCCGCCAACCCGCACAACAAGACGCCGGACGGCAAGCTGACCGAGGAGGGCGCGGAGTGCTGCTACCGCATGTTCGACGAAGGCAAGTCGCGCTACACGGTTTCCCAGCAGATGAAGATATCCTTCGCCGCCGCCACCCACCGCTTCAACACCTGGCGCAAGCTCGGCGGCAAGAAGCGGACGCCGACGCTGCTGGGGTGAGGGGGGCGTTCGCAAGGACCGCGATTGGCCGTGGCCACATTCCCGATCCATGCCGTGACGCTAAGGCGTTGCAGCGGGTACAGAATTCTGCACCGTCGCGCGCATGGCAAAGGTCACGGCATGGATACTCGGGTCAAGCCCGAGTATGACGAAGGGATAGGGGACTCGGCTAATCGCATAGGTCGCGCCAACAGCGCCCGCTCCGCCCGGCGCCACTTTCAGCCACAGCGCTTTCTCGTCCAGTATCAAGACAAGCCCAGCGACCCGGGACAGCATCAGCCTTTTGCGATTGGCGGTAGCCAAAACTCCCGACGAAGGTGAAGGCGCGCCAGCGCACCACCGCCAAACCTTGTCCCCGTCACATTTTTTCGTTGGCGCGCGCCGGCCTTTTGCGTGCACCATGGGCGATCGCGTTCTTTCGCAAGGCCCACCATGACCACCCTGCCCGGCATCCTGGACATCCGCGCCGCCGCCGAGCGGCTTTCCGGCCTGATCGTCGAAACGCCGCTGATCGAATCGCCCGAGCTCAACAGGCGCCATGGCGGCCGCATCCTGTTCAAGCCGGAAACGCTGCAGCGCACGGGCTCCTTCAAGATCCGCGGCGCCTACAACAAATTGTCGACGCTCAGCGAGGAAGAGCGGGGCCGCGGTGTCGTCGCCTTCTCGTCCGGCAACCATGCGCAGGGCGTGGCGGCGTCGGCCGCGATGTTCGGCGTCAAGGCGGTGATCGCCATGCCGGCCGACGCGCCGGCGATGAAAATCGGCAATGTCCGCAGGATGGGCGCCGAGGTGGTGACGTTCGACCGTTTCAAGGATGACCGCATGACGGTCGTGCGCCCCTATATCGAACAAGGCATGGCGCTGGTGCCGCCCTTCGACGATCCGGCCATCATTGCCGGCCAGGGTACGATCGGGCTGGAATTGATGCGGCAGGCCAAGGCGCTCGGCGTGGCGCTCGACGCCGTCGTCATCCCCTGCGGCGGCGGCGGCCTGTCGAGCGGCATTTCCGTCGCCGTCAAGGACGCTTCGCCGCAAACCGCCATCTGGGCCGTCGAGCCCGAGCATTTCGACGACACGCGCCGCTCGCTGGCCAAGGGCGAGCGGGTCTCGAACGATCCCGGCCACAGCTCGATCTGCGATGCGCTGCTGACTGCCGAGCCCGGCGCCATCACTTTCGAGATCAACCGCAGGAATCTCGCCGGCGCCATCGCCGTCTCCGACAAGGCCGCCGCGCAAGCGATGCGCGACGCCATGGCCCATCTCAAGCTGGTGGTCGAACCCGGCGGTTGCGTCGCCTTTGCCGCGCTCTCGTCCGGCGAGATCGACCTCGCCGGCAAATGCGTCGCCGTGATCCTGTCCGGCGGCAATGTCGATTTCGGTACCTATGCCGAGATCATGACGGCCGCGTAGGACTGTTGCGCCTACCACAAGCGTCAGGCCTTCAGCTTGTGTGGCTCAAAAGGCCCAATCACCTTTGGTTCGCCGGATTTCCTCTGAGGTCAGGAAGTGGATCTCCATAAGGATCGGTTCTTCCGGTCCTCGGAAGAAATGCAATTCCTATGGGGAAGCACAAGGCGGCGCACTGTTTCGGAGGCACTGTCGACTTGGTACTCTTCGCTGTGAAGGCCGAGATCAGTAAGCAGCGCCTTGGCGGAGGAAAGTCTCATGGCTGGGCTGAAGCCATCGAGATCGATTTGGCTGTTTCCGCTCCACTTCAAAGGTAAAGACTTGGCGACGTCCGGCATGTGCCACAGCTTGATGCTGATGCGGTTGACGCGAGCCCGATTCCGGCGGGTCAGAATGTCGATCTCCAGGTCGCCATAGCCAAGAAGAAAGCCGCAGGGCTGATTCTGATAGACATACAGCCATTTCGGGAAGCCAAGGTGCTTCTGGACTGGGCCGAGATCGGCTCCGACACGCAAGGGCATGTCTTTCTTGCCCGTGATCAAAGGAAGGATATGAAGTTTGCCCCGCAGCATCTATCAACCTGAATTGGCCCGTCACAGGCGATGCACTCTATAGTCTCGGCTACCGCGCCGGCGGTGCCTATCAATCCAGCGTCCGTCTGAACCGCACCAGCGCGACCCCGGCAAACAGCGCCACGAACACCGCCAGCCAGCCGATTTCCGTCGCCACCGCCGGCAGCTCGGCGCCCTTGAGCATGACCGCGCGGGTGATGCGCAGGAAATGCGTCAGCGGAAAGATCTCGCCAAGGCTCTGCGCCCATCCCGGCATGCCGCGATAGGGGAACATGAAGCCGGAGAGCAGCAGCGAGGGCAGGAAGAAGAAGAAGGTCAGCTGCATGGCCTGCATCTGCGAGCGGGCCATGGTCGAGATCGTGTAGCCGAGCAGCACCAGCGAAAGCACGAAGACCAGCACCGAGGAGAGCAGCAGCGTCAGGCTGCCGACGAAGGGGATGCCGAACAGCAGCTTCGCCGCCACCAGCACCACCACCACCTGCACCGCGCCGACCACCAGGTAAGGCAGCACCTTGCCCAGCATGATCTCGAGCGGGCTCGAGGGCATGGCCAGAAGGTTTTCCATCGTGCCGCGCTCGGTTTCCCGGGTCAGCGCCATCGCCGTCATCATCACCATGGTCATCTGCAGGATTACGCCGAGCAGGCCGGGCACGATGTTGTATTGCGAGACGCCTTCCGGATTGTAGCGCCGGTGCACGACAACATCGAGCTGGCCGCGCGCCGCTTCCCTGGCCGCGTCCTGGGTGCCCTGGGCTCGCAGCAGCGCCTGGCCGGCAACGGTGCTGAGCGTGGAGATGGCGCCGCTGGCGACGGACGGGTCGGTGGCGTCGGCTTCGATCAGGATCTGCGGGTTGTCGCCGCGCTCGACGCGGCGCGCGAAATCGGCGGGAATGGTGACGACGAAGGAGACGTCGCCGCGCGCCATCAGGAACTCGGCTTGCGCGGCACTTTGCGCGACATGGTCGAAGCGGTAGTAGCCGGTGGTCTGCAGCGCCGAGACCATCGCCCGCGTGTAGGGATCGCTGCTGGTCGCCACCAGGGCCGCCGGCAGGCTCTTCGGGTCGTTGTTGATCGCAAAGCCGAACAGCACGAGCTGCATCAGCGGCACGCCCAGCATCATGGCGAAGGTGATGCGGTCGCGCCGCATCTGGATGAACTCCTTGGTGAGCAGCGCGCCCAGCCTGGCGAAGGAAAAGACCGCGTTCATGCCATATTGTCCTTCGAGCCGGACATGAACTGGATGAACACATCCTCGAGGCTGGTCTCGCCCGGCGTCACCGTCACGTCCTTGTGCTCCTTCTCGACGTCGGCCAGCGCCTTTTCCAACGCTGCCTTGTCGGAGCCGACGACGTGCAGTGTCGCGCCGAACGGCGCCACCTGGTCGACGCCGGGCCGCCCCTGCAGCGCCTGGGCGACCTGGTCGAGCCCCGGCCCATGCAGCACGAACGTGGTCAGCCCGGCATTCCTCACCACCTCGTCGACCGTGCCGGCGGCGAGCATCTTGCCGTAGGAGATGTAGCTGATGCGGTGGCAGCGCTCGGCCTCGTCCATGTAATGGGTGGAGACGAGCACGGTGAGCCCGCCGCCGGCCAGGCGATGGATCTCGTCCCAGAACTCGCGCCGCGCCTTGGGATCGACGCCGGCCGTCGGCTCGTCGAGCAGAAGCAGCTTCGGCTTGTGCATGATGCAGGCCGCCAGCGCCAGCCGCTGCTTCCAGCCGCCGGAAAGCGTGCCGGCCAGCTGGTTGCGGCGGCTCGCCAGGCCGAGCTCTTCCAATGTCCTCGCCACATAGTGCTCGACCGGCTTCAGCTGGTAGAGCCGCGCCACGAATTCGAGGTTCTCGCCGATCGTCAGATCCTCGTAGAACGAGAATTTCTGCGTCATGTAGCCGACTTCACGCTTGATCCTGAGCGCGTCGGTGCGGATGTCGAAGCCCAGCACCGTGCCGTCGCCCTCGTCCGGCGTGAGCAGCCCGCACATGATGCGGATGGTCGTCGTCTTGCCCGAGCCGTTCGGCCCGAGGAAGCCGACGATCTCGCCTTCGGCGACCGTCATCGTCACATGGTCGACGACCGTCTTGTCGCCGAAGCGCTTGACCAGGCCGCGGACGTCGATGGCGTTCATTGCCCCATATCCGCGAGATCGACATCGACGATCTGGCCGGGCTGCAGCGGCCCGGCATCGCCCTCCGGCCGCGCCTCGACGAGATAGACCAGCTTCTGCCGGTTCTCGAGCGAGTAGATCACCGGCGGTGTGAATTCGGGATCGGGCGAGACATAGCTGACGCGCGCCTTCAGCCCTGCCCCGCAGCCATCGCAATGGACGCTGAGCGCGGTGCCGACCTTGACCGACGAGAACGCGCTTTCGGGCACATAGACGCTGAGCTTCACGGCGCCGTCCGGCAGCATCGAGATCACCGGTGCGGTCGGCCCGGCCGTGTCGCCGGGATTGCGGATCACGTCGTTGACGCGTCCGGGCGAGGGCGCCGTCAGCACCCGCTTCGACAACCGCCACTCAGCCTGCCGCAGGGCCGACTGCGCCTGCTTGACCTGGTTGTCGGCGGCCTTGATCGTCTCGGGCCGCGCCGGCAGGTTGCCGACGGCGAGATTGGCTTCCGCCTGGCCGACCTGCGCGTTGGCCGTCTCCAGCGAGGCCGAGGCGGTGTCGTAGTCGGCCTGCGTGCCGGTGCCGCGCTTGTAGAGGTCGCTGGCGCGGTCATATTTGCGCTTGGCGTCGGCGGCCTGGGCTTTTGCCATGTCGACCTCGGCCTTCAGCACGGCGATCTCTTCCGAACGCTTGCCGACCTGCAGGTCGGCAAGCTGCGCCTGTGCCTGGGCAAGCGCGGCCTCGGCCTGCGCCACCTCGATTTTGGCATCGGCATCTTCCAGCGTCGCCACCGCCGCGCCGGTCTCGACGCGGTCGCCGCGCCTCACCGTCACCGTCGCCACCTGGGCCACTTCGATCGGCGCCATCAGCACATATTCGCCTTCGACATAGCCGACGGCGAGGGGTGCCGCCGGCGCGCAGGCGCCGAACAGTTGGGCCGCGAGCGGCAACGAACAGAGAATGCTCATGATTTGCCCTTCTTGCCGGCGGGCGCATCGCGCGCCGCTAGCAATGCCCCGAGATTGCC
>NZ_RZSB01000216.1:0-8152 GCF_004023285.1 Mesorhizobium sp. M2A.F.Ca.ET.067.02.1.1 | reverse complement strand
CTTACGTCGTAGACAACGAGCAGCACGGCTGCCCAACACAACTCCTTGAACATCAACTGGCTCGCGGACCTGCTCATGCACGTCTGCAGCCCACGATCATTTTGGAGAAATCTATGCCGAAATTTGTTGAGTATCAGGATGGTGATGTGGAAGTGACTTCCCGCGAGCCGCTGAGAGGCACGCTGGAGTTGGTCACTGACGATGACGACACGGTCGATATGTTGCTCGACCGCGAAAATGCCGAGTGGCTGATGGGTGCGCTCGCTGAATTCCTCATACAGGGCGAAGGCGACGACATGCCAAAGATTGCAATCGATAGGCGGTGATCCGGCTTGCCCTGCTAAGCGAATGGCGGCATCCTCCTAGCCATGGGGGATGCCGCCGCGAAAAAGACGAAAGTTATCCACGGCAAGGACATGACGGCTTACGGCGTCTTCCGCTTTGCCCAGACCTACAGAATAAGCGCCGACGCCCTGGCGAAGATTGGGCCGCAGATGTCGGACCATCCACGGAGGCTTCTCTACTTCCAGGCCTTGGAAAACTACCTGCGAAGTTTCCAGTTACTCGTCGGCACGACGCCGGAGGATGTCCGAGACTACAACCACCACTTTGCTGACAGGCTAACGGCCTGCAAGGCTCTAGGACTGCACTTGCCAAAAGACATCCAAGACTTCATTCAATCGCCAAAACGGTCGAAGGAATATGTAAAAATCCGATACGACTATAAGCTCGATGGACAAGATGCACCTTGGCAGGCGGAGCGAACTATGGAGCGGCTTCGAGCGGTGGTGGCTGAGGTCGAAAAGGCCGTCGACCTCGCCGTTCAGGCGTCCAACCCAGAATTCATAATGCTCGGCGATGTCAAACTGACCAAGATCTCTGGCTCAGGGCATTAGCAAGAAGATGCGCCGGTGAGGTCTTCGACGGACACTCAGCTTCGCTCCCAAAAGTCCTTTCGCGATGCGTGACGCAGCTTCTCCTCGCCTTTGAGAAATTTGACTCGCCCCACCAAACCCGAGTTGAGCCATTCGGCCTTTTCCTTCGCCAGCCCTTCGGCGACGCGCCGACCTTGCCCTGCACGCGGTCCCGTAGCTCTTGCCGTTTGTCGGGTTTGAAGGTGACGAAGGCGCCGCCCATGTAGCGGCCGTTGTCGGCCATCAACGCAATCGCCGGTTTGCCGCTCTCGCGCCTCACGCCAACGATATCCATTTCCTTCTCGATGTAGCACTTCACCTTGCGCCAGTTCATCGTGTTGCCGCAGCGGTAGCCGCTGTCCAATCGCTTCGGAACGACCCCTTCCAATCCGGCCTCGCATGCACGGTGATAGACGGCGTCGCCGGTGCCCGGCAGCGCCTCGCTGAGGCGCGTGCCCTGGCTGTGGAGGGCAAGCTGTTCCCCATGATCGAGAATTAGGTTACCAGCGATCACACGATCAAAGGGAGGGGCAGCGTGGCAGAGGAACCTGAAGACTTGGTTTCGCGTATGCTGGGTCATCTGTGGGAAGGTTTTGGATCCAGGCTAGAGGCTCCAGCAGGACAAGGTGGGTCTTCCAACGAGGAACCTTCAAAACAGCCCGAGGTCGAGGTCCAGGATCTAGCCGCCGAAGAGGCGGCGCTTGAGTTGGAAGCGGAGAGACTCAAAAAACAGAGGGAACTTAACCGAGAACTGGCGAAATACACGGCAGCGGCGCTAGACCGCATGTCCACATCCATCCTGACGTTGGGGCTAATCGGCCCAGGAATAGGCTTCCTCTACCACAGCACGTTGATGGCAGCCCTTACGAACCAGGAACTCGTCGTAGCCACCATAAGTTGCCTGGGGGTGGCCTTCGTCCTACATTGGATAGGTAGAACTGTCCTCAACGAGGAGTTCCTGAAATGAGCGCGCCCTTCTTGATCTTCATGGCAGCCCTAGCAGCGGTCTGCGCTTGGGCGCTGGTCAGCCGGAGTCTGTTGTTACATCGAGCTGCTGGGGTTGCGAAGGCGGAAGCGGCTCTAGATACCCGAATGACCGAATTTAGGGATCGCGTTAAGGCAAGAAATGACCGCATCCAAGCCGAGCAAGCCGCTGCGGCAGAAAAAGGCGAAAAATCCGAGGGTAAGCGTTATCTAAAATCTGCGCTGGAGGGATTTGAGGCGAGGGCTCGCTTGCGAGCCACAAGGTTCGCGGGTGGCGGTCATGTTCGAGCCATCACGAGGAACGGCGTGGTGCTCTGGGTAGAGCCGGAGGTATCCGGTCTGCACGTTCTTCAGATGGGGGAACCCCCAACTGAGGTCGAGTCCGACTATATGCAGCCTGTTCCGCCTAGACCGTCAAGGCGCGATCCAGCGAGAAGCATTCGATCCAAGGGACAATCCCCAAAATAGCTTCATAGCTACCTAGCTGTTCCATCTGTTAACCCCTGCGGTTGCTCCCGAGATGGGGTTAAAGGGCGGACGGGTATGACAATCCGAAGGTAGAACTCGTCGTCATCGCCATCGCAGCCCCACCGCCGGCTCTGATAGCTGTTGATCGTCGCTCTTCACCCTGGAATGCGAAGGCACTCCGGATACGCGGCAACCTGTCTATCGCGGCAATACAAGCCTGAAAACTGGCTTGAGGGAAATCGGGGAACGGCCAGCGTTTCATCCCCATGAGCAGAAAAAAATCATCTCCCACGGAACCCCATCGATGTCCTAGGATGAACGAGTGGAGGCGATGGGGATGCCTTTTGCAACCACCGCAATTCCTGGGTCCAAACCTCCTCTAGCTCCCGGGACGCCTGATTCGAGTGGTAGTATCAGTTCACTGGCAGGGTTAGAGTCCTCCCAGAACCGCATCGATGCCGCCTAGTTAGGCTGAGGACTTTGCCTTTAGCTTGGCCAAGCCGTCCTGGAGGTAGGTCGGCAGCGCCGACGCCTTCTGCGCGACGTATTCGGCGCCATTGCGCTCCTTCTTGGCCTGGCTGAGCAGAAACGCCCAATCCGGATCGACGTCACCGCGGCCGTGCCAGATCAGGGCCACCAACTCGGCGCGCTCATCAGCGGACAGCCCCTCATAATAGGCGACGAGATCCCGGCGCTGCTGGCTGGCAACGTAGGCGCTCGCCTTAGCGGCGTCTTCCTTCGACCGGCTGTCGAGCCCCAGCGGCGAGCGCGGAAAGGCATTGTTGAGGGCGGTCGCGAGCGCAACAACCTGCTGGACCTTGGTTTCCGTGATATGCGAGAGGCTCATTTAAACTCCGTTGAAATCGACCATCGGTTGCCGACAATGTTGTCACCGACCGTTACGGGTGACAACATAGGTTCTCAAAGTGCCAACATCTACCCTCGCCAGGCGGGTTCACATGTTGACGAACCAGGCCATGCCGACAACATTGGGACCGCCAAACGGCCCAAAATCGGGCGCTATGTTGACAGTTCTTTCCACTATGTTGTCGGTTTGACCCCGATTTCAGCTTTTTGCGCCCGCTGTCAACATGTCAGGCTTCTAAAGAACCGAGCACAGAACGCACTGGCAAGCGCATAGAGCGACGACATCGCGCTCAAGCGCACAAAGCTGCGCACAACTATCGGAAAGCGCTGCTGTCGTTGCCCTACGAGGAGGCCGAACGCCTTATCCTGCAAGGCCGAATATGTATTTTTCTGCCACTGCGGCTCGAGTGAAACCGCCAGTGGCCTTGGATCTGGAGGACCCTTCCAACGGCTGGCGTTCTATTGTGGTGAGGATCATCTCTCGACACCAAAGATGTATTCGGCTGAACACTTGAATTCGGCAAAGGAGGCATTTCGGCCTGCCCTGATTGTGTGCGCCGTTGAACGATCGCCGTGCCTCCTCCTTTACCGTCATCCGCGATCGCCATCCCGTCGTGATCCACCTGCCGAAACGAGAGTGTTGAGTTCGCGGCCCGGTCCGGAACACCTCCAGGCTCTTGCACCAACAACCCATCCACACCATGCATCGTCTTGACGAAAAGTAAGCGATAACTTACTATTGAGGTATTCGTGCAAGGGCATCCCAGCCACGCCATGCGGCTCCACGACTCTTTGCCATTAAGGCAGCAGCTGCTCAAACCCAAGTCACCTTACGATCTGACACAAAGCGAACGCCGATATTAAGTCAAATAGACGGCGTGCCTCTTCCCAGTGGGAATGCGAACATAGCGGCCTCGATGGAGACGGCCCGTCCTTATACCGTGAGGACACTATGAGGCAGCCGCAGCCGACCGGAAGATCAGGACGATCGCTCCCCGGAAAAATCCGGACGCCCGCTCCTGGTTGTCGCCAGCTATCAAAGGACGCAATGAAAAGATCGCGGCACCGTAGTGAGAACTACGACCGCGTGTCGTGCGCCGGTTGGAGTTAAGCCGGGCACGACGATGGGCGGCGAGGAAACGCCACCCTAACCGGATGGGGCCTCATGGCCCGGGATTCGGAGTTATGGCCAGGTTACGCATCCCACCTGGCCGCCATGACAAGGCTAAGCTCTTCAACACTGTCGATGCAGAATCGAACAAGATCCCCCTTGCTGAACGGCCGCCACAATAGCGGCTCCACTCAGCAGGGGGGGAAAGTCAATCTATGCAGGGACATCGTGAAGCTGATGTGGGATGATTAAACGAAAAGCTTCATATCAAGTGAGCACCAGCCGAAAGCTGAACTATATGGCAGCACTCTCGCTGATCTCTCGGATGCGGGCGATAAGGGCGGCCACTCGGCCTTCTTCAAAAACCTGCTCAGGCCCGGTCGGAGCGATGTCGGTGAACGGCGCCTCGTAGAGCAACGCGGGATCCATCGAGCCGGCTTCGGTCATGTGCTCGATGACCAGGCCGATGAACTCGATCTGCTGGTGCGTGGCGGCGCCGTGCGATAAGAATTCACCGAAGGCGTCACTGACGGCTGAACGATCGAGCCCGACCAGTGAGCGCACGAAGCGACCGAAGCCGCGGCTGGCCTCCCTGGCGCGCTCTATATCCTGCGGTCCGGCAATCCCTGCCTCCAGCAGCAGCCGTTCCAATTCCACCAGATCGTATCGGGTCAGCGGCTTACCCTGATGTAGCTTGTCGAGAACCTGATTGCCGGAAAGACCACGCAGGAACTGCCGTGCCTTCGCCTTGAAGCGGGCGAAATCGGCCTCGCCGACCTGCGGCAGGTCGATCTCCTCGCCAGGGCCGATCTCGTCGGCGAAGTTCGAGTAGACGATCGCCCGACGGCCTTTCTCGATGTGCTGGATCAGATTGCGTAAGCGCAGCCGGACCAGCTCCAGCAGAGGAACGTTCACGCCTTGCCACCATTCCGAGGTCTGGATCTCCTCTATGAGCGCAGCCTGCGCCGCGATGCCCGGAACGGCCGTCTGGTCTTCAAGAGCGGATGCGATTTCCAGAAGCTGTTTCTTCAGCGTGTCGAAGCGTTTCGAGCCCTTCAGTAGCGCAAGCCCAAGCTGGAACATCAGTAGGTCGAAGCGCTTCGCTTCCTCGGTCCCCAGTTCACGCGACGATGGAAGCGGCGCAATGTCGCTCACCAGCTCATCGCGCGCCTCGTCGTCAATGTTATTCCAAGCCTGGTCGACCTGGTATTTCTCGACCGTCCGGCGCTTCTGGCGCACGATGAAGTTCTCGAGATTCAGGCCTGCGACAGTCTCGCGCAAAACGGCCAGCGCGCCTGCGCACACCTCTTCCAAGCTCGGCGGGTCTGGCCGATTTCCAGGCGCTTCGTAAGGCTGCTGCTCGGGCGCGGCAAAGCCGCCCGCCGCGCTATCCTTCTCATCCAATGCACGCACAAGATCGAGCCGCGCGGCGAACAGGCGGGCCGACAGGGACTTGGCAGCGCTGGCTTCCTTGATCTCCGGATTGGCGCCGAAGAATTCGAGGTTCTGGCAATAGTCGAAGACGCGGAAAAATTCCTTGTCCTGGCCAGGTCCGAACAGATCAGGGCAGAGACGCGTGCCGCGACCCATCATCTGCCAGAACTTGGTCTTCGACCGCACCTGCTTGAAGAAGACGAGGTTCACCACCTCCGGCACGTCGATGCCGGTGTCCAGCATATCGACCGAGATGGCGATGTGCGGGGCCTTGCCCTTCTTGGAGAAGTCATCGATCAGCGTCTGCGCGTAGGCGCCGCTCTCATAGGTGATGACGCGGGCGAAGTGTCCAGCAAGCGACGGATAGGCCGCGTTGAACCGAGCTCGATGTAGACAGCGTGTGCCTGGTTTTTGGCGAAGATGATGGTCTTGCCGAGCCGGTCACCACCTTCGACCTTCAACCCGTTTTGCATCAGGTGCGCGATGACCTGGTCAACGGTGTCCTGGTTGAACAGGCGCTTGTTCACCTCGGCCGCCTCGACCGTATCGGGGATCTCGTCCTCGCCCCACTCCAGCATGTCCCACTGATCCTTCTCCTCCTCGGAGAGATCGTCGTAGCGCAAACCGGAGCGCACGATCTTCAGTGGCACTGAGATCGCCACAGGCGGCACGAGATGGCCATCGGCAACCGCCTCTTCGAGACTATAGGCGTCGGTGGGCACCCCGTCTTCGAGATCGAATAGCGAATAGGTATTCTTGTCGATCTCGTCCTTGGGCGTCGCGGTCAGGCCGACGAGGAACGAGTCAAAATACTCGAAGATCGCGCGATAGCGTTGGTAGACCGACCGGTGCGCCTCATCGATGACGATGAGGTCGAAATGCCCCGAGCCGAACTTCGCCTTGCCCTCCTGCCGGCCATCGATAAGGTTCATCATCGTCGGATATGTGGACAGGAACACGCGACCCTCGCTGGACCGCTCCGTGACGAGATTGACTGGCGCCGAATCCGGCAGATGTGCCTTGAAGGCACCAGCCGCCTGGTTCACCAAGGCCACGCGATCCGCAAGGAATAAAATGCGCTTCACCCAGCCAGCGCGCATCAGCAAGTCGACCAGCGCTATGACGGTGCGCGTCTTGCCTGAGCCCGTGGCCATCACCAGCAGCGCCTTGCGCTCAGTTTCGTCCTCGAAGGCCTTGGCGATGGCACGGATGGCGCGCTGCTGGTAGGGACGCTTGTCGCCAGCAATCTTCGTATTGAGCTTTGTCTCGGCGAGCTTCCTGCGGCTCGTGCGGCGCTGGACCAAGAGCTCCAACTCGTCGCGCTTGTAGAAGCCGCCGATCTGGCGCGGCGGATAACGCACGTCGTCCCAGATCCAGTGCTCATAGCCATTCGAGTAAAAGATCACCGGCCGCTGTCCATAGCGCGCCTCTAGCCGGTCAGCATAGAGTTTTGCCTGCTGCTGGCCCTGGCGGGCATCTTTACGGGTGCGCTTCGCCTCGACCAGGCCCAGTGGCTTGCCATCCGCGCCCCACAACACATAGTCGACGAAGCCGATGCCCTGCTCGTTGGGCATGCCCTCGACGCGGAACTCGGTGTCTTCCGACCTGTCTAGCGCCCAGCCCGCTTCGCGCAGCAGCAGGTCGATGAAGCGGTCGCGAGTCTCGGCCTCGTTGTAGTCATGTGTAGACGGCATAGCCTCGGCGGCATGCCTGGCGGCAGCCACTTCGGCACGCAGGCGCCGCAATTCGGCGTCGAGGTTCTGCCTGTCGGAAAGCAGCTTGGTCAATTCGCCGTTCTTGGCGTCGAGCTCGGCCTGCTGCGCCTTCAGATGCGCGAAGGCCTTCTTCAGCGTCTCGTCGCGGCGCGCCAGCACCGAGGGGTCGAAAGCCAGACCATCCGCCGGCTTTGCCTTGCGCGCATAGGTGCGCGCCAGCCAGAAGCAGACGTGGAACAGTTCCTTGACCGCCCCGGCGGCGTCGCCTGGCCTGATGGTCTTTTCCTCGTGCACAGCGCGATTACGCAGCGTGTTGATGAATTTCGCCTTGGCGAACACCGCCTCGCCGGCCGCGCGGCGAAAGCTCGGTTCATGCAGCAGTGCGGCGATGTTGTCCTGATAGGGCAGCTTCAGGCCAGGGTCATTGAGGAACGCCCATTTGACCGCGAGCTCGACTGTCTTACCGGCAAAGAAAGCTGCTGCCGTCGGCGACACGCCCGCCTGCCGCTCTGCTTCCACCGCCGCCTCGTGGACGGTTGGAAACTCTGCGGCGAGGAATGTGAAGTTGGACGTCACTTCAAGTCCTTGAGCTTTGGGAAATCAGTCGCGAATGCCAGTCGGATCGGAATCCACTCCGCGTCATTGACACTGTGCTTCCA
>NZ_RZSB01000215.1:0-8176 GCF_004023285.1 Mesorhizobium sp. M2A.F.Ca.ET.067.02.1.1 | reverse complement strand
TGCGCAGGCGGGCGCGGCGGGCGCAGGCGACGATCCGCGCCCTGTCGATCAAGGCCGGCTCGCCGGAACAGCCGGTCGGGCGGCTTTCCGGCGGCAACCAGCAGAAGGTGGTCATCGGCCGCTGGCTGCGCTCGAAGCCGAAGGTCCTCATCCTCGACGAGCCGACGCGCGGCGTCGATATCGGCGCTCGCGGGGAAATCCATCGGCTCATCCGCGAGCTCGCCGGACACGGCATGGCCGTGCTCGTCATCTCGTCCGAACCGGACGAGCTCCCCGATCTGTGCGACCGGGTCCTGGTGATGGCGGAAGGACGGATCGTGCGCGAGCTCGCCGGCACCGACCTCACCCGCAGCGCCATCATCGAGGCAAGCTATGCCTTAACCGAGGAAAGGGTTTCCGCATGAGTGACGCCGGTTACACGCGACGCCTCTCGCCCGGCACCAGGGCCGCGCTCGGTGTTTTCGCGCGCTATGGCACGATCATCGGCCTGCTCGTGATGATCCTGGTCTTCTCGTTCCTGTCGCCGCACGCCTTTCCGACCTACAATAATTTCATCAACGTGCTGAGCCAGGCATCCCTCGCCATGATCATCGCCGGCGGGCTGACCATGGCTGTGATCGTCGGCGAGCTCGATCTCTCCGTCGGTTATGCCGCCAGCCTGCACGGCGTGCTCGTGACCGGGCTGATCGTGGCAAACCATATGCCGATCCCGTTGGCGGTTTTGATCGTGCTCGCGCTGGGCGCCCTCATCGGCGTCGTCAACGGCCTGATCGTCACCAAGCTCAAGGTCAATTCGGTGATCGCCACGCTCGGCGTCGGCACCGTGCTGGTCGGTCTATCCTTCGCCTATTCGGCAGGCGTGCCGATCGTCTCCGGCGTGCCGGAAGCCTTCCTGCAACTGGCGCTGGGGCGCTGGCTGTTCGGCATCCCCAACCCGATCATCTTCATGGCGCTGGTGTTCGGCGGCCTGTGGTTGCTGGTCGAGCGCACCGCGATCGGCCAGGAGATCCAGGCGGTCGGCGGCAACCCCGCCGCGGCCCGGCTCGCCGGCATCAATGTCGACCGCATCAAGATCCTCGGCTTCGTGCTTTCGGGCATGTGCGCGGCGCTTACCGGAACCTTGCTGGCCGCCAGGCTTGGCAGCGGCACGACCAATGCCGCCGATTCCTATCTGCTGACCGCCTTCGCCGCCGTCTTCCTCGGGTCGGCCACGCTGCGCGACGGCGAGTTCCACATATTGGGCACCTTCATCGGCGCGCTCATCATCGTGCTCGGCTTCAACGGGCTCAACATCTTCGGCGCGCCGACCTTCTCGCAATTCGTGTTCCAGGGCGCCATCCTGATCGTCGCGGTCGGGCTCGCCAGCCTTGGCCGCTCGCTTGCCGAAAGCTGAATTGGAGGAGAATGCCGATGACCGTTCCGCAATCCGCGACATGGCAAGTCTTTGTGCTGGAATATGCGCGCTCCAAGGAACAGCCCTGGGTCGATCTCATCAGCGGCATGTACAATGACGGCGTGGTCGACCTGCCCTTCTCCTTCGTGCTCGCGCGCAACGGCGAACGCAACGTGCTGATCGATACCGGCTTCATGCAGGACGACCACAGCTTCTCGCAGAAGTTCGGCATCCCGACATGGATCTCGCCGGTGCGGATGCTGGCGGCGCTCGACATCGCGCCCGATCAGATCAGCGACATCGTGGTCACCCATGCGCATTTCGACCATATGGGTTCGATCGCCGAATTCCCGCGCGCGCATATCCACATCCAGAAGAGCGAACTGCTTTCCTGGTACGAGGCGATCGCGCTGCCGAAACGCTTCGCGCATCTGACCGCCATCATCGATCCCGACAATTTGCGCACCGCCCTCGAAGCCTCGATCGAGCATCGCGTGACGCTCATCGACGGCGACAAGGACAACATCCTCCCCGGCATCCATGCGCGGCTCGGCAGCGGCCACACGATCGGCCAGCAATTCGTGCTCGTCGACACCCACGCCGGCCGCCGGGTCATCTCCGGTGATTGCGTCTATTCGCGCCGCCAGTTCACCGGGCACAATCACGACGGGGGCTATGTCCCGCTCAACAATGCGGTGGGCAGCGTCTGGGAGCAGCTGAAGACCATCGACAAGATGAATGACGAGCTTGGCGGCGACCTGTCGAAGCTCGTCGTGCTGCATGATGTCGAGCGCTGGAAGGACCATCCGGTCGTCAAGGAGGTCGAGGGCTTCAAGATCGTCCGGCTCACCTGATCACGGGAGACCGTCGCGAGATCATGCTGGAGCGTAGGTCAACCTGATCACATCCTCGCCGATCCGGTCATGCGCCATCAGGCGAAGCGGCGGCCGGGGTCCGGCGAAATAAGGCTTGCCGCGGCCGAGCACGACCGGGTGCAGGTAGATCCGATACTCATCGATCAAGCCCAGTTCGGTGAGGCTTCGCGCCAAGTCCGGGCCGGCGACTTCGATCTCGCCGTCGTACTCGGCCTTCAGCTTGCGCATCTCGCCCTCAAGGTCATCCCCGACGAGGCTGGCGTTGGGGCCGACCGACTGCAACGAGCGCGAGACGACCCATTTCGGCTGGCGCCGCCACGCCGCCGCGTAGGCAAGGCGATCGGCATCCCATTCAGGATGCTCCTCGTCCCAGTAGCGCATGACCTCATACATGCGGCGACCGTAGATGCTGCCCGACTGCCGCTCGGCCTCCTCGATGAAGTGGCGGAAGAGCGTGGGGCTTGGCCCGAACGCCGTGTGATCGACATAGCCGTCCAGCGACTGGTTCATTCCGAAGACGAGCTTGGCCATTGCCTGTTCCTCACATGGCATTCGCGCGATCCGATTGCGTTGTGCAATCGGTTCAGGCTAGGCCAACTGATTTTATTTTGCAATTGGTTGGTGCTGCATGAACGCGCCCCGGCAAGGCGAAACTCAAGCGACCACCGCCAAGCCCGGTGAGGCGCGCAAGCGGGCTATGTCGCGCGCCGGCGGTTCGCCAAAATGACGGCGATATTCGCGGCTGAACTGCGACGGGCTTTCGTACCCCACGCGGAAGGCGGCGGTCGTCGCATCGATGTCCTGGACCAGCATCAGGCTGCGCGCGTCCTGCAGCCTGAGCTGTTTTTGGAATTGCAGCGGCGTCATCGCCGTCACCGCGCGAAAATGCTCGTGCAGGCTCGACTCATGCCCACCTCCGCGGCAAGCTGCTCGATGCTGAATCGCTCCCGGAAGTTCTGCCCGATCCAGGCGATGGCGCGGCCGACCTGAGCCACCCGACCCTGGCTGGAGGTGATGTGGCGCATCCTGGCGCCGTCCGGGCCGGCAAGCAGGCGATAGAGAATTTCCTGCTCGGCAAGCGGGGCAGCGCCGCCGGATCGTCGAGCAGGCGCAGCAGGCGCAGGACCACCAGCATGACGCTCCCCAGCGACGACATCGCGGCACTGGAAGCTCTCGCCGACGCCGCTGACGTGAACACCCGCGGCTGCTGGGAGCAGGAGATGGAAGTCTGAGTTCCCTCGGACGGCGTTGCCTGCCGTTGTTCGCAAGAACTACGCGAATATGACGCGGCCATCGGGAAGGGCGGCTAGATCCGAGCGCCGCCTGTGGCGTCGATGGACTGCCCCGTCGTCCACCGCGCGTCGTTTGACGCGACGAAGGTGATCACGTCTGCCACGTCGGCGGGCTGGCCGACACGTGAAAACACCGACAATGCTTCCGCGCCCGCACGGGCATCCGTCGCAAGCCAGTCCGCGTTCATGTCGGTGTCGGTGACGCCGGGCATGACCGAATTGACGGTTATGCCGCGGCTTGCGAAATCGGGAGCGAGCGCCAGCGTCAGTGTTTCGAGAGCTCCCTTTGACGCCGCATAGGCGGGGTGGGTCGGCGCTGCGATGCGCGTGAAGCCGGTGGAAATGTTGATGATGCGTCCGTCGTCCCGGATGTCATTGGCCAGCGCCTGGATCAGGAAGAACGGCGCCTTGAAGTTGATGGTCATGAGGTCATCGAATGTGGTCTCGCTGGTCTGCGCCAACGGCGTTGCCACCGCGATGCCCGCATTGTTGACGAGGATGTCGAGGCCGGCTTTGCCAGTCGCGGCCAGCGCCGCGGCCCTAAACTCTCCGGCAATGCTGTCGGCAGCCGCCTTGGCGTCGCGCAAATCCGCGCCGATGGCGACAGCTCGCGTCCCCAGTGCCTCGATATCCCGCACCGTAGCGTCCGCGGCTTCCTTGTTGCTGGCGTAGTGCACGCCGATGAGCGCAGCGCCTTCCCTGGCGAAGGCGAGCGCCACTGCTCGCCCGATACCGCGCGACCCGCCGGTTACGAGTGCGACCTTGTTCGAGAGGCGTCCGGACATTTGCAACTCCGTTGCGATTTTTAATAGCGATCGATATATTAATCCCGGTCGATGGTTGTCAACAGATTTTATAGGGATCGATATATAAATGACCGAGCCTCCAAAAAAACGGGGCAGGCCGAGGACCCTGGATCGTAATGTCGGGCTTGATGTCGCGGCGCGGCTGTTCTGGGAACACGGCTATGAAGGAACATCGATCGCCGACTTGACGGCGGCCATGGGCGTGACCCCGCCGTCGCTCTATGCGACGTTCGGCTCCAAGGAGGAGCTGTACAGGCAGGCGCTCGACCGTGCCACCGAGCGGGAGAGCAAGGCCCGGATGGACGCGCTACGGAGCGATATGAGCGCTTATGAGGCTTTGTCCTTCTACCTGCACGACGTCGCGACCGGCATCTCGCGTCCCGACGATCCGCGCGGATGCATCGTCTCGACAGCGGTTGTTCAATGCGCGGCGGAAAACGAGACGGTGGCGAAATCCGTAACCGCAAGGCGCGAGGCTGCCATCAAAGCCATACGCGAACGTTTCGACAGGGCGGTCGTCGAAGGGGAACTTGCCACCGGCACCGACACGGATTCGCTTGCACGCTTCTACGGAGCTTTCGTGCAAGGAATGTCGGTGCAAGCCTGTGACGGCGCCTGCACCGAAAGGTTGCGGCGCCTGGTCGATATCGCGCTTTCAGCCTGGCCGGGAAACCATGGTGAAAGAAAGGTTCCCCATGCCCCATGACCCCGTCGTCGAACAGTCCGCTCTGAGCACGTTGCCCACTTTCCGCCTGCTCGACGTGCGCGATCAGGCTGCCTTCTCCTTGGGCCACGCGCCCAATGCCGTCCGCGTTCCGATCGAGGTGTGGGAGGCTGCGGCAAAAGCCGGAGAGACGTCGTTCGAGAACGTCGCTTATTGGGAGCGCGCCATTGGCGAACTCGGTGTCGATGGCGAAGTGCCGGCCATCGTCTATGATGACGGGCGAATGACCGAGGCCGCGCGGGTCTGGTTCATCTTGCAGTATTTCGGAGCGAAGGCGTTCATCCTGAACGGTGGATGGCCGGCGGTCGAACGACACGACGACCTGCCGGGAGCGGCCCAGGCAGCCGGCGCCTCGGCTGTCTTTCGAGCCAGGCCCGGCGCGGGTCCTGTCGGTCTCGTCGATCGGCAGACCTTGAAGGCTGAACTCGACGGTGATGTGCGCATCTTCGATGCCCGCACCGCTGGTGAATACACAGGCGAAGACCTGCGCCGCAATACGCGCGGCGGCCATCTGCCCGGCGCAAGGCTGCTGCCGCACGCGAACCTGCTTGACGGCTCGCGCCTGAGGCCGGCGGCGGAATTGCACGATCTTCTCGCGCAGGCTGGTTTCCAATCCGGCGACCATATTGTCACCCATTGCGACGGCGGCGGCCGCGCCGCTCTCGCTGCCGCCGCAGCGGCCCGGGCCGGCTATCGCGATGTTCGCGCCTATTACCTCAGCTTCGCCGATTGGGCGAAGGATGAAAGCTGCGCGATCATTCGCGATTGAGCGAGCGTAGTCCCGGGGCTACCGGCGGTAAATTTCGGCGATGGCAGCGGAAATGGCGCGCCCGAAGAGATTCGAACTCCTGACCCCCAGATTCGTAGTCTGGTGCTCTATCCAGCTGAGCTACGGGCGCGCAACAGGCCGTGTGTGACACAAGCCTCGCGTTCCGGTCGAGACGGCCGGCCGCGATGTGGAGTGTTCCCTAACGACTGAATTTGAGAATTGCAAGCCGATCCGGCAAAAGTTTTGTCGCAGGCGGTTTTGCCCCTGTTGAGGCGTCGCGCGACTTAGGCCGGTCTAAACCGGAAGAAGTGCTCGTCAAGCCGGGCGGCGCAGGCCGTTGCGCGCTTGATCGAGCCGGACCGGCTGGTCGGGGATGGTGACGGCGAAGACGGTGCGGCCGCCGATCGATTCGACAAGCTCGACCGAGCCGCCATGGGCGCGGATCAATTCGTGCGCGATCGCCAGGCCGAGGCCGGTGCCGCCGCTGCGCGCCGAGCCCCGGAAGGCGGCGAACAGGTTCTCGCGCGCCTTGGGGGGCAGGCCGGGGCCGGTGTCGGTGACGGTGATGCGGCTGACGCTGCCGTGACGCTCGGCCGCCACCGCCAGCCGGCGCACAACCGTCCTCTCCGTATCGGCGGCCATCGCCTGAATGGAGTTGCGGCACAGATTGGTGAGCACGCGGAAGAGATGGTCGGAATCGGCGTCCACCTCGAAGGCATGCTCGACGGCGTTGATGAACTCGATGCCTGTCTCGATGTCGAGCAGGCCGTGCACGTCGTCGACCAACTGGCGCAACCTGAGGCGTCGGCGTGACGGCGCCGGCTCCTGCGTGCGGCCATAGGCGAGCACGCCCTCCGAATAGGCAACGGCGCGGTCGAGCGCGCGCACAAGTTTCGGCGCGAAGGATTGCACAGTCGGATCCTTCACCTGGCGCAGGCGGTCGGACATCAGCTGCGCGGAAGCCAGGATGTTGCGCATGTCGTGATTGATCTTGGAGACGGCGAGGCCGAGGTCGGCGAGATGCTTCTGTTCGGAAAGCATCTTCTGCAGCCGGTCCTGCATCTGCGCCAGCTCGCGCTCGGCCACGCCGATCTCGTCGGCGCGCTCGGTCGGACAGATTATGCGCCCGGGATCGTCTGGCGCCTCGGAGAAGGACAGGATCGAGCGCGTCATGGTGCGGATCGGCCCGATCATGATCAGGTCGATCGCCGCATAGACGAGCATTGCGGTGAACAGCGAGATGAGCAGCGAGACGACGGCGACATTGCGCGAGTATCTGAGCATAGCGTCGCGCAGACGGTAATCCGGCATGATCAGCTCGAATTCCTTGTCGCTGTCGCCGACCGGGCCGAAGACGCGCAGCATGCGCTTGCCGCCGAAGAACAAAGTGTCCAGCGCGCCGGTCATGCCGTTGACCAGGCCGACATTGGCGATGTCGATATGCTCGTCGACCTGCGGCGGCATGTCGGAAACGACGAGCAGCCGCGACACGCCGCCGTCGCGCACGGCGATCGCCTTGGCGCCGATCGCCATCAGCACATCGTTCTGGGCATTGTGCGACAGCGCGTTGGGCTCGCCCTGCAACAAAACGATCGACACGGCGGCGGCGGTGCTCAACCGCTCCTTCAGCCAGTTCACCCGGTAGCTGGCGATCCAGGGCAGGAAGATCAGGATTTCGGCCAAAAGCACGAACGCGATGGTGAGCAGAAGAAGCTTTGTCGACAGGCCGCGCGACAGCGGCACCCGGCGCGTCGGGTTTGCCGCCGGGGTTGCCTTCTCGTTCGTGGACAGAGTTTCACTCGTCATTGACGCGCATTCACAAAGGCTTGATCGGGCAAGATTATGCGATTTGCGGCTTTTTTGCCAATTTCATCGTCACCCCGCAAAAAATTGCCTCGCGGCGGGCGGATTGACTTCCAAAAACCTTCTTTCTATAAGCCCGCTCACGCTCGGGCCATTCGTCCCGGCGCGGTTTCGATCGCGCCTAAGCCGGCCCGGCAAAGCTCCTGTTACAGAGTGACAGAATCAAGAAGGGCCGCACCCCGCGGTATTAAAACAAATGAAGCGTACATACCAACCGTCCAAGCTCGTCCGGAAGCGCCGGCATGGTTTCCGTGCCCGCATGGCCACCAAGGGTGGCCGTGGCGTCGTTGCTGCCCGCCGTAATCGCGGCCGCAAGCGGCTCAGCGCCTGAACGAAAGACGAGATCGTTGCCCGCAACCGGCAAGCCAAAGGGGAAAACTCCCGGGCGGCTTCTGAAACGCGCGGACTTCCTGGCTGTGCGCGGCGGCGAGAAACGCCGCGCACAGCCAGGAAG
>NZ_RZSB01000214.1:0-8191 GCF_004023285.1 Mesorhizobium sp. M2A.F.Ca.ET.067.02.1.1 | reverse complement strand
CCGCCACTTGGCCGCTCAGCAACGCCCCTGCCCCGCGCGCGGCGTAAAGCCCTTCGCTGTTCTCGCGCAGGATGACGTAGTCGATGTCGCCGGCCTTCACCCCGGCGAGCGGGCTCGTCACCCCTTCGAAGAGCCTGATCGGGCGGATATTGGCGTAGAGATCGAGCTCGAAACGAAGTCTCAGCGTGAAGTCGAGGCCGGCTTCCGTGCCGTCCGGATAGACCACGCCGGGCAGGCCGCCGGCGCCGTGCAGGATCGCGTCAGCCGCCCGGCACGCCGCGAAGGTTGGCTGGGGAAAGCTCTGCCCCGTCTTCAGGAAATGCTCCGCGCCAGCCGGATATTCGGTGAAACGCAAGGGGCAGTCCGGCCCGAGTGCCGCATTCACCACCTCGACGGCCGCGGCGCACACCTCGGGGCCGATGCCGTCGCCATGCACGACCGCGATCTGGTAGACATCCTTCATCGCCAATCCCTCAGGAACCGCAAATATTCAGATGCATTTGCCGCCGTCGACATTCAGGTCGACGCCGGTGATCATGCTGGCTTCGTCGGAGCACAGGAACGCCGCGGCGTTGCCCATGTCCTGTGGCGTCGACAGCCGGCCGCTCGGGATGGTGGCGACGACGCGGGCGCGGTTTTCCTCGCCGGAGCCGATGAAGGTGGACAGAAGCGGCGTATCGCCGGCGACCGGGTTGATCGCGTTGACGCGGATACCGAACGGCGCGAGTTCCACCGCCATGGCGCGGGTAGCGGCGATCGCCCAGCCCTTGGAAGCGTTGTACCAGGTGAGGTTCGGACGCGGCGAGACGCCGCCGGTCGAAGCGACGTTGAGGATGGCGCCGGACTTGATTGATTTGAAATGCGGCACCACGGCGCGGGCGCCGTTGTAGATCGAGCGCATGTTGACGTTGGCGATGCGGTCGAACAGGCCTTCGGCCATCGTCTCAAGCGGCAATGGCGGCTGCGCCACGCCGGCGTTATTGACGAGTATGTCGAGCCCGCCGAAGGCCGAGAGCGCCAGGTCGGCGGCCGCCGTAAAACTCTCCAGCGTCGAGACGTCGCCCGTGATTGGCCGCACCTTGTCGCCGGCTTCGCCAGCAACGCGCGAAGCCGCGGCTTCGTCGCGATCCATCAGCACGACAGACGCGCCTTCCTCGACGAATTTTTTGACGATGCCTTCGCCAAACCCCGACCCGCCACCGGTGACGATGGCGACCTTGCCAGCAAGTCTCATATCTGTTCCTCCGTTGCCGGCACCATCGGGGAAGACGCGCGCGTTGCACAGTCCGATTATCTGAACGCCCTTTTAGCTTTCCTTGTTTGAGGTCGCCCGAAGCGGGAGTAATAGTCGCCTCGGAATTCGTGAGGAGGAGACGATGACGCTGAACTTCGACCCGAGGGCGAAGGCCACCACGCTCTACCATGGCGAATTCCGGCCGATGTTCATCGGCGGCAAGTGGGTCGCGGCGCAGTCCGGCGAGGTGATGCAGGCGCTAAACCCGGCGACCGGCGAGGTGCTGGCGACGGTGCCGCGCGGCGGAGCCGCCGACATCGACGCGGCGGTGGCCGCCGCGCGCGTGGCCTTCGAAGGCCCCTGGTCGAAATTCTCGCCCTACGAGCGGCAATGCGTGTTGCTCAGGATCGCCGACCTCTTCGAAAAACATTGGGAAGAGCTCAGCGTCTCGGACACGCTCGACATGGGGCTGCCGATCACCCGCACGCTAGCCAACCGCCGCCGGGTCATCGGTATGCTGCGCTTCTATGGCGGCATGGCGACCGCGCTGCATGGCGAGGCGATCGACAATTCGATCCCCGGCGAGATCGTCACCTTCACCCGGCGCGAGCCGGTCGGCGTCGTCGGCGCGATCATTCCCTGGAATGCCCCGACCGCCGCCTCGGTCTGGAAGATCGCGCCGGCTCTCGCCACCGGCTGCACCATCGTGCTGAAGCCGTCCGAGGATGCGTCGCTGACGCCGCTCCTGATCGCTAAGCTGATGCAGGAAGCCGGCGTGCCCGACGGCGTCGTCAACGTCGTCACCGGAACGGGCGCCGAGGCCGGCGCTCGGCTCGCAGAGCATCCGGACGTCAACAAAATCGTCTTCACCGGCTCGACGCTGACCGGCCAGGCGATTGCCCGCGCCGGCGTCGCTAACCTCAAGCGCGTCTCGCTGGAGCTCGGCGGCAAGTCGCCGATCATCGTCTGCCGCGACGCGGACATCGACAAAGCCGTGCCGGTCGCGGCTATGGCGGTGTTCGTGCATTCGGGCCAGATCTGCATTGCCGGCTCGCGCCTGTTCGTGGCGCGCGAGATCCATGACGAGTTCGTGCGCCGGGTCGCCGAGTTCGCCGGCAAGCTGCGCATCGGCCACGGCATCGAGGCGGAGACCGAAATCGGACCGCTGATCAACGCCAGGCAGGCCGGCAAGGTCGAAGGCTACATCAAGGCCGGCAGCGACGAAGGGGCCAGGCTGGTCGCCGGCGGCTCGCGGCTGACGGGCGAGCTCTATGACGGCGGCAACTTCATCGCGCCGACGGTCTTCGGCGCGGTGTCCGACAAGATGACGATCGCGCGGGAAGAGATCTTCGGTCCGGTCATTTCGGCCATGCCCTTCGACACGCTGGACGAGGCCGTTGCGCGCGCCAACGCGACGCCTTACGGCCTGGCGGCCGGCATCTTCACCACCAATCTCGGCACCGCGCATAAGCTGGCCCGCCGCGTCAAGGCCGGCTCGGTCTGGGTCAACATGTACCACGCCATCGATCCGGCCGTGCCGTTCGGTGGCATGAAGATGTCCGGCTACGGCCGCGAAGGCGGCGTCGAGCATCTGCACGAATATCTGGAGACGAAGGCGGTCTGGATTCAGACAGATTGATATTCAGGTGAGGCCGGCCTGCGAAAGGCGGGTACGCAAATGCCCATGCCTTCGTCATCCTAGGGCGAAGCAAGGAGCGAAGCGACGCGCGCAGACCCTAGGATCCATGCCTGACCTTGCGAGCGCTGCTGGGGTGAGGAATAGTCACCAGCCGATCCCGAGAAATAGCTCGGACCAAGTCGGATTGGTCTTCTCGATCAGTTCGACCTTCCATTGCCTTTGCCAGCGTTTCAGCGATTTCTCGCGCTGAATGGCGTCGGCGATATCGAAAAACTCCTCGTACCAGACCAAACGCTGTACGTTGTAGCGGCTGGTGAAGCGTGAACCTTGGCCAGTTTTGTGCTCTGGAATTCGGCGAGCGAGGTCATTGGTGACACCGATGTAGATCGTGCCGCCTTTCTGGCTCGCGGTCATGTAGACGTATCCGGTCATGTGGAGGATCCTAATCGGTGCTGCTGTCAACGACCATCCTGCACCGTGGCACTCTACGGTCGAGATTCCGGCATGGATCCTAGGGTCTTCGCGCGTCGCTTCGCTCCTTGCTGCGCCTAGGATGACGAACGGAGTGGCTTTCTGCACTATTCTCTAAAACGCCGTACTCAGTGAGCCAGCTCGCGCAGATTGGTGCGGATCAGGTTCATCAGCTGTTCGGAAAAGGAATGGTGCACGTAGCCGCGCGCGGTGATGATGCCGACGGAGCGATGGGCGTCGCGATGGTCGATCGACACCACCCGCATGCGCTCGTCATTGCGCGAGATGGCGATGCCCGGCACCACGCAGACGCCCAGTCCCGATGACACCAGCGCCACCGCCGTCTGCGCGCTTTCCACTTCGTATTGCGGCTTGAGCTCGATCCCTTCCGCCGCCGTCAGCCGGTCGAGCAGGCCGCGCACCGCCGTCTTGCGGTTGAGCAGGATCAGCGGGAAGCGCTTGAGGTCGGACAGATTGAGCTTCTTCTCGCCGCCATAGGTCTCCACCGGGATGCAGGCCATCAGCGGATCGTCCAGGATCGACTCGAACTGGAAGTCGTTGAGGTTCGGCACTTCCGGGCCGAGATAGAACTCGACCTCCTGTTGCTGCAACAGCGCAAGCGCGGCCTGCGGCGGGGTTTCGATGACCTCGACGATCGAGCGCGGATAGCGCAATTTGAATGTCGCCAATATGTCGCCCAGCCGGCTCGCCGCCAGCGTCGGCGCGCAGGCGATCTGCACCTTGCCCTTGCGCCGCGCGGCGATCTCGGTCAGCCGGTCGAGGCTGGTCTGCACCTGCGACATCGCATTGGCGATCTCCTCGAACAGAACCTGGCCTTCCGGCGTCAGGCTGGCGCGCTGCGCCGTGCGGATGAAGAGCGAGATGCCGATCTGCTCCTCGAGGTCGCGTATCTGCATGGAAACGGCCGAAGGGGAACGGTTGCTCTCTTCGGCCGCGCGCCGGAAGCTGCCGTTTTCGGCGGCGAGCAGGAACGTCTGCAGAAGTTTGAGGTTGATGCTGGACATGTCCGCTCGGGCAGGTGATCTGGCCTCCTGACCTATTCAGACGCGGAAGCGATTGCAAGGCAATAGGGCCGTCCCAGGCCTTAGCCAGCAAATCTGTTCCAGTTCAATGAACGGCGGCGAACATCACGCGTTCTTCGGTTGCGTCCGACAGCATCATCTCCTCGACCACGCGGCCGCGCTTCACGACCAGGATGCGGTCGGAGACCGCTAGGATTTCCGGCAGATACGACGAGATGACGACGACGGCCATGCCCTGATCGGCAAGATCGCTGATGAGCTGGTGGATCTCGACGATCGCGCCGACATCGACACCGCGCGTCGGCTCGTCGAAGATCACCAGCTTGGGCTGCTGTATCAGCGATTTGGCGATCACGACCTTTTGCTGGTTGCCGCCCGAAAGCTCGATCATCCTGGCGCGCTCGCTGATCTGCTTCAGCCTGAGCCGCTCGCCCCATTGCTTGGCGAGCTCCCTGGCGCGCGCCAGGGAAACGATCGACACCGGGTTGGATTTGTCGGTCAGCTCGCCGATCTGCAGGTTCTCGCCGGCCGTCATCGTCTCGAAGAAACCGTCGAACTTGCGGTCCTCCGTCACATAGACGATGCCGTCGCGCACCGCCGGCCGCGGCACGCGATAGCGCACCGACTTGCCGAGCAGGCGGATTTCGCCGCCATGGAAGATGTTGCGCTTCAACAGCCCGGCAACGACCTTGGCCATCTCGGTGCGGCCGGCGCCGACCAGTCCGAACATGCCGGTGACCTGCCCCGAAAACACGGAGAAGGACGAGTTGCGCACCAGGCCGGCGCAGGAGAGGTTCTCGACCGAAAGCACCTTGTCGCCATAGGGGCGCGCGGTGCGCTTGACCTCGCCATGCAGCGTTTCGGTGAGCGTCCGGCCGACCATGGCCTGCACGATCGAGGCGCGGGTGAAACCCTTGGCCTCGCCCGAAGCCACGATCTCGCCGTCGCGCATCACGGTGATGCGGTTGGCGACGGCGAGCGCCTCTTCCAGCGCGTGGGTAATGAAGATGATGGCGATGCCTTCCTTCACCAGCCGCTGCAGCAGGTTGAAGAAATGGCGCTTCTCTTCCGGCGTCAGCGTCGCGGTCGGCTCGTCGAAGATGATGACCCGGGCCTTGTGGTGGACGGCGCGTGCTATCTCCACCATCTGCTTGTGCGCCGCGCCCAGCGTGCTCACCTGCGCGGTCGGGTCCACCTGGAAGCCCATGCCGGCGAGGAACTGGCGCGCCTGGATGTAGAGGCCGCGCAGCCGGTTGAACATCTTCTCCTCGCCGAGATAGAGGTTTTGCGCAACCGTCATGGCCGGCACCAGATTGGTCTCCTGGAACACCATGGCGATGCCGGCGCGCAGCGCTTCGGCGGGCGTTGCGAAAGACGCCTCCTTGCCGTCGAAGAAGAGCTTGCCCTCGGTCAGCTTGAACACGCCGGCCATGACCTTGGTCAGCGTCGATTTGCCGGCGCCGTTTTCGCCGAGCAGCGCGTGGATCTCACCCTTGCGCAGGTCGAAAATGACGTTCTTGAAGGCGGGGATGCGCGAGAACGCCTTGGTCGCGTCCCTGAGCTCGATGATGTTATCCGACATCGCTTAACCCCGCTTGCCGCTGGCGGCCTTGGCCACGCGCACGATCCTCGACCCGCCGCGCGAGGCGACGAGCAGATCGTCGTCGACCTCGCAGGCGCTGATCGTGCCGTGCACCGTGCCGTCGGCCCGCGAATGGAAGCTCGACAGGGGCTTCATGTTCTGGTCGCAATGGACCACCAGCCCGTAGGACCTGGTGACCGCGTAGGGCTTCAGCACGTTCATCTGCTTGAGCTGGCTGCCCTGCATCGGCTCGCGGTAGTCGCGCCACGAGCTGAGCGACGGCGCCATCCAGTAGGCTTCCGGTATCTCAACCAGCATGCGCTTGCGAAAAGTCTCCTCGCGCAGGATGAACTCCACCAGCTGGTTGCGCACGGAATAGACGGTCAACCAGTAGCCGGCGTTGAAGGCGGGCGCGATGCGCGCCGGATAGGCCGGCAGGTGTTCCAGCACCGGCGCCGTCGCCTTGCCGGCGAGATCGATCGCCAGCACGCGATGGCGCCAGGCCTCGCTGACGTAGACGCGGTTTGATCCGGTCGTGGCGATGCCGGCCGGCCAAGCGAGGCCGTCGCGGATCAGCTCCAGCCGGCCGCTTTTCAGGTCGAGGCGCCAGACCGAGCCTGAAGCGTTCTTCTGCATCAGGTCGCGGCGCCAGGCGCTCGCCGGCAGCGTGGCCGAGCCATTGGCGACCAGCAAGGTGTTGCTGTCGAGGAAAGTCAGCGCGGTGACGCAGGACAGCCTGCGGGCCTCGTCGCCCGTCGCCTGCCGCCCGTCATGCAGGCCGCCGCGGATGACGACGCCCTTGCCGTCGGTGGCCAGGGCGGTCATGCCGCGTGCATGGGCGAGCGCGGTGATCTCGCCCGGAAATTCCTGCAGGACCTCGGCCTTGCCGTCGGCATCGAACCGCATCAGCCGGTTCGCGCTGCTCGCCAGCATGCCCTTTTCGGTCCGCACCAGATTGTCGGCCTCAGCGAGGCCTGCGAAGAGCTCCGCCTCCTCAAGGTCCTGGTTGGGCAGCAGCGGCCCGTCGAGCGTCGGAACGGTCACCGCCCAGTCGCCACGGCCAAGGAAGCGATCGAAAAGCCGGCTCACGGCGCTCATGGCTTTTTGCCCCAGTAGGAATCCGAGCTGAACCAGCTGGGGTCGGCGCCCTTCAGCGGCAGCGTTCCCATGCGGTTGTTGAAGATGCCGCAGAGATAGAGGATGCCTTTGTGCTCGCGCATCGAAGTAATCATCGGATGCTTCTCGCCGGCCTGGTCCCACAGGCTTTCCAGGATCTGGCCCTTCTCGTCGAAGCGCAGCACGCAGCCGGTGTTGAGGTTGGGCATCAACCAGGCATCCTCCGACACGCGCCGCGCCATGCGGCGGCGGAAGCCCGGCATTTCCAGCGACAGGTCGAGCGCCGGCGTGCGCATGCCCATCAGCGCCAGCCAATAGGTGCCGTCGGAGGCGCGGTTGATGTTGTCGGGATAGCCGGGCAGTCCCTCGATAACCCGCTCCACCTTGCCCTTCTTCGGTCCGTCGAAATAGTAGCGGCTGATGCGGCAGGCCCAGCTTTCCGCGAACAGCACCGACTGGCCGTCGAAGGCGGTGCAGATGCCATTGGGGAAGACGAGGTTCGACAGCAGCGTGCGGGTCGAACCGGATTTGGGGTCGTGGACGATGATGCGCCCGTTGCCGCGGCTCTCCAGCGCGTCCGCGTACCAGTCGTGCATCTCGAAGCGCACCGTGGCTTCGGAAAACACGATGCGGCCGTCTGGGAGAATGTCGCAGTCGTCGGCGAGCTTCATGGTCGAGTCGTCGACCACCGATGTCAGCGAGCGATTGGTCTCGGCGGTGAGCAGCTTCACCTCGCCCGCCGGCGAGACCTGGTAGAGGCCCATGCCGGCGACGCAGATGACCAGATTGTCGTCGCGGTCGAAGGCCATGCCGAGCGGCGAGCCGCCGATATGGGCGAAGACTTCGCTCTCCGTGTAGTGCGGCGGCTGGAAGCGCAATATGTCGCCCTGGCGGCTGCCGGTGTAGAGGCGGTCCTGCCGGTCGAAGATCACATCCTCGGCGCCGTCGAGGAAGCCGAGGCCGATGACGCCGACATCTTTCAGCCTGTCGTTCACCGCCATCGGCACGCCGGGCTCGGTCGAGATCGCCTGCGGCATCTTGGCGAAGGTTGGCGAGATATAGACGCTGCGCAGGATCTTGTGGCGGTTTTTTACCCCCCGCACAAC
>NZ_RZSB01000213.1:0-8207 GCF_004023285.1 Mesorhizobium sp. M2A.F.Ca.ET.067.02.1.1 | reverse complement strand
AGCCTACCTGATCAAGAAGGGCATCCATTCACTGGCCTGTATCGGTGACGGCCGCCAGTCCGGCACGTCCGGTTCGCCGTCGATCCTCAACGCCTCACCGGAAGCCGCGATCGGCGGCGGCCTCGCGCTGCTGAAGACCGGCGACCGCGTCCGCATCGACCTGAAGAAGGGCACGGCCAACATTCTCGTCAGCGACGAGGAGATCGCCAAGCGGCGCGCCGCACTTCAAGGCAATGGCGGCTATCACTATCCCAAGCACCAGACGCCGTGGCAGGAGATCCAGCGCGGCATGGTCGACCAATTCTCGGCCGGCATGGTGCTGAAGCCGGCGGTCAAGTACCAGGACGTAGCCCACACCAGCGGCGTGCCGCGCGACAATCACTGAAAGTCGACCAAATCATGAGGGCGGCTCGCCTCCGGCGGGCCGTCCTTTTTCGTGCCCTTGTCTCAGCCACGCTCAGCCCACAGATAAGGTCGATCTCGGCAGGCCGCGAAGGGGAGAGATCATCGTGGCGAAACGGCGTTCTTCCCTGGGCTTCCTCGGCATGTTCGGCCGCTCGGGCGACCTGCGGCAGTTGGATGAGGCGTTGCGCAAGGCCGACCTGCATCCTGCCCTGGTTCCCGAAGGCGTAAAACTCACCATCGTCAATCTGATGAACGACCGCTGGCCGGACGAGCCGCCGGCCGACGCGTATAGCTCGGTGGCGCAGCTTTGCGGCTATTGCGTCGCCGGGCCGGACGTGTTCGAGCAGGCCAATGGCCGTGAGCCGACCTTGGCGGTCGAGCGCCGCATCGAGGCGGCGCTGGAGGCCGGCGACAGTTTCGACGCGCAGATCGTGCTGATGACGCTGCACGCCAAGCTGATCAACCCGGTAGTGGTCGAGCGCTACGGACTGAGGGCCGGTTGACTTGCAGGTAGGAGGCGTTGAGATTGAGGTCAGGCCGAGTCGAAAATGGTGGGCTCCGAGAACCGGAGCGGAGCGTACTTAAGTGCGTGAGCACCGGAAGCGCAGGAGACGGCCATTTGCAGGCCGGCCTCACCTGAATATCAATGTCTCCTAGCCGCCCATGCCGCTGCGCGGCAGCTTGATCATCTCGCCGAAGCGGGCGCGCAGTTTGTCGTCGAGCAGGCGCGAGACGTGGCGCGGGAAACGCTCGGCAAGCACGCGCTTCTTCTCCGCGATCGCCCGCGACAGGATGTCGGGCCGGCCCTTTTCGTTCCATTCCTTGGGCGAGAAACGGTCGCCGACGGCGGGATAGAAATACTCGGTCTGCATCAGCTTCAGCGTCTGGTCGTTGCCGAGATAGTGTCCGGGACCCTTGAGGCAGACCTCGGCGATGGTGTCGATCGACAGCGCATCGTCGGTCACCTCGATGCCGCGCACGCAGCGCAGGCAATGTCCCAGCATGTCATTGTCGATGATCAGGCTTTCGAGGCAGAAGCCGAGCAGCGAGGCATGCATGCCGGCCGATTCATAGACCAGGTTGAGGCCGGACAGCCCCGCCATGACATTGGTGATGCCCTTCTCGTAACCGGCCTGGATGTCGGGCAGCTTCGAGTCCGACATGCCGGCGGCCGAGCCGCCGGGCAGGTCGTAATATTGCGCCATCTGCGCGCAGGCCGCCGTCAGCACCGCCTGCTCGGCCGAGCCGCCGGACATGGCGCCGGTCCTGAGGTCGGAGACGAACGGCCAGGTGCCGAAGATCGCCGGATGCCCGGGCTTGATTGCGTTGACATAGACCAGGCCCATCAGCACTTCCGCCACCGCCTGCACGACGGCGCCGGCGATCGCCGCTGGCGCGGTGGCGCCGGCCTGGCCGGCAGACAGAAGCAGGATCGGAATGCCGCCCTCGACGCAGGCTTCGAGCACGCCGCAGGCGTCCTCGGCGAACTTCATCGGCGGCACGACGAAGCAGTTCGAGTTCGACACGAAAGGCCGCGCCCGGAAATTCTCTTCGCCGCCGGCGATCGCATAGAGCATCTCCAGCGCCGGCTTGACGTTCTCACGAACGGTGAACGAGGTGCCGACATGCTTGGAGGTCCCCATCACGCAGGCATAGAGCGTGTTGAAATCCATATCGAGCGGGTCGGGAATGTCGCGCGGCACCATGGTGCGCTGGAAGAAATGGATGTTGTCCAGCCCGTCGACGAGACGGGCGGCGTCATAGAGGTCCTGCAGCAGCGATTCGCGATATTCGCGCTTCTCGACATCGACCAGATGCACCGCCGCGCCCGCCGTGCCGTAATGCACGCGTTTGCCCTGGATCAGCATGTCGTGCTTGGGATCCTGGCCGTAGAGGGTGAAGTTGCGCGCCGCCCTTTTGATCTTGTCCAGCACCAGCGCGCGCGGCAGCCGGATGCGGCCGTCGTCGCCATAAATGCCGCCGACCCGGGTCAGCGCTTCGATGCAGGACGGGATGGCATTGGCGAAGCCGACCGTCTCCAGCAGCGTCAGCACCGCTTCGTGGATGCGTTCCTGGTCGTTCTGGCTCAACGGCCCGTAGCTGCCGCCTTCAAGCCCAGGCCGCACCGGGCGGATGTCGTCGGCCAAGGGCGCCGCCCGCATCGCGCGGCGCGCTTCGCGCCCGCCGGAACGCCGCGAACGCTGGTCCGACGACGCTTCCTGCTTCTCAAGAGCCACTGACATCGAAGCACTCCACCTTTTGTCTTTATTGCGACGCGGTCCGTGGCGGTTGGTCCACCATCGGCCTGCCTCGTCCCCTTATGGCCCCGACTATGCCGCCGGCATTGGTACAGCCTATGAGCCAAGCAATCCCGTCGAATATGCCAGAGTGCTAAAGCGGCTAGCATGCGCCCAAGCAAAAAGAGCCGGCGGCTGCCGGCTCTTTTTGGAAAGTCCGTCGGGATCAGGCCGCCGCGGGCCTGCGCCCGGCAGCGGTGGCGAGTTCGCGGATGCCGGGCTCGATATGCTGCAGGGAAATCGAGGAGATGCCCAAGCGCATGAAACGAGATGGCTTTTCGCTGCGGTCGAAGAACCGGTCGCCGGGTTCGATGATGACGCTGCGCGAAGCGGCGGCTTCGGCCAGGCCGCGCGAATCGGTGCCGCGCGGCCCTTCCAGCCAGAGCGATGTGCCGCCAGCCGCGTCGGTCGAACGCCATTCTGGCAGGAAAGCGGAAATCGCATGGACCAGCCGCTTGCGCCGCTCGTCGAAGGCGGCGGAGAGCCTGCGCACCAGCGCCTCGTGATGGCCGAGCGACAGGAACAGCGCGACAGCGCGCTGGTTGTTCGCCGGCGGGTGCCTGAGCATGAAGCGGCGCAGCGCGCGAAGCTCGGCGATCAGCCCGGCCGAGGCCACGATGTAGCCAAGCCTGAGGCCCGGAGCCAGCGTCTTCGACATCGAGCCGACATAGATGACGCGGCCCGAGCGGTCGAGGCTCTTCAGCGCCTGCTGCGGCGCCTCGTCGAGCAGCTGGCTGTCATAGCCGTCCTCGATGATGATTTGGTTGTTGCGGTTGGCGCGCGCCAGAAGATCCTGCCGGCGTTCCGCCGACAGCGGCACCATGGTCGGGCAGTGATGGCTCGGCGTGACGAAGACGAAGCCGGAATCGCTGGGGATCGACGAGGTCACGATGCCCGACTGGTCGACCGGAACCGGCTGGATATCGGCACCGGCCAGCCGGAAGATCGAGCGGGCGTCGGGATAGCCTGGATCCTCCATCGCCACCTTCGAACCCTTGGTCATCAAGAGCGAGGCCAGCATATAGAGCGCGTTCTGCGCGCCCAGCGTCACGATGATCTCGTCCGGATTGGCAAAGATGCCGCGGCGCGGCAGCAGCCTGGCCTGGATCTGCTCGATCAGCAGCGGATCGTCGCGATCCACCATGTCGGACGCCCAATTGCGGATCTCGAGCACGGCCAGCGCCATGCGGTTGCACTCGCGCCATTCGGCGGTCGGGAACAGCGCCGGGTCGAACTGGCCGTAGACGAACGGATAGGAGGACTTGATCCAGTTGTCGTGCTTGGCGGGCGGCGGCATGTCGCTTGCGGCGATCTGCCGGCGCGCCTTCCAGTCGATCTCGTTCTGCTGGTCGGGCGCCTTCTGGTGCGGCTTGGCGGGAGTGGCCAGCACGTCAGGGTTGACGAAATGGCCGCGCCGCTCGCGCGCCACCAGGAAGCCCTGGTCGACCAGCTGCTGGAAGGCGAGCACCACCGTGCCGCGGGCAACCCCAAGTTTTTCCGCGAGAATCCGGCAAGACGGCAGCGGCATCGAAGCGGCGATCTGTCGGTCGAGAATGGCCGCGACGATCGCCTGGCGTATCTGCGCCTGGAGGGTTTGGCCGGATTCGGCCGAAATCCGGAACAGGCCGGACCATATGGCCGTGTCATTGCGCTGTGGCATGGGAAATCATCCTCGGATGGCCAGCTGTTTTTACTTGGCTGGACCAGTGGAGTGTATGGGTGGCATAAGGGGTTGCGCCAATCAATTTTTCTGATCGCTGGGATTTATGCCAGTGATCTATTGGCCCGCGTAAGCGGTTCATTTAGCGATCGGTAAAACAATGCCGCAGTGCATCATAAAAGCGTGATGCACTGCGGCAAAGCCGCGCTTGAATGAAATGGAAATCGGCTCAATAGAATGATGCGAAAATGACGCGACGACACGCGCCGGAAACATCCGGCCTGTTAAGATAAATCTAAAAACCCGCCAGGAGCCCGCCAGTGGACCAGTCATCTTTCGACAAGCATCTTGCCGCCCTGCGTGATCAGCGCGCGGCGGCCAAGGGTACGATGCGCGAGGCCTTCGCTGCCGATCCCAGGCGCTTCGAGACATTTTCCGCCACCGATGGCGACCTTCTCCTCGACTGGTCAAAATGCGCCGTCGACGCAGATACCATGACGATGCTGGAGAAGCTCGCCGGCGCCGCCGATCTCGCGGGACGCCGCGCTGCCATGTTCGAAGGCAAGAAAATCAACATCACCGAGAACCGCGCCGTTCTGCACACCGCGCTGCGGAACCTGACCGGCAAGAGCGTGATCGTCGACGGCCAGGACACCAAGGCCGATGTGATTGCCGTGCTCGATGCCATGGGCGCTTTCGCCGACGCCATCCGCTCCGGCAAGGCTGCGGGCGCCACCGGCAAGAAGATCACCGACATCGTCAACATCGGCATCGGCGGCTCGGACCTCGGCCCGGCGATGGTGACGCTGGCGCTGGCGCCCTACCATGACGGGCCGCGCGCGCATTATGTCTCCAATGTCGACGGCGCCCATATCCACGACACGCTGAAGGGCCTGTCAGCGGAAACGACGCTGTTCATCGTCGCCTCGAAGACCTTCACCACAGTCGAGACGATGACGAATGCTGAGACGGCGCGCGATTGGGTGCAGAAAGCGCTGGGCAAGGACGCGGTCGGCAAGCATTTCGCCGCCGTTTCGACCGCCCTCGATCTGGTGGCGAAGTTCGGCAACGAGCAGGACCGCGTCTTCGGCTTCTGGGACTGGGTCGGCGGCCGCTACTCGGTCTGGAGCGCCATCGGCCTGCCGGTGATGATCGCCGTCGGCCCGCGCAACTTCCGCGCCTTCCTCGACGGCGCGCATGAGATGGACGAGCATTTCCGCTCAGCACCCGTGCAGAAGAACCTGCCGGTGCTGCTGGGGCTGATCGGCTGGTGGCACCGGGTCGTCTGCAAATATCCGGCCCGCGCCGTCATCCCTTACGACCAGCGCCTGTCGCGATTGCCGGCTTATCTGCAGCAGCTCGACATGGAATCGAACGGCAAGAGCGTCACGCTGGACGGCACCGCGGTCGCCACGCCGACCGGCCCGCTGGTCTGGGGCGAACCCGGCACCAACGGCCAGCACGCCTTCTTCCAGCTTCTGCACCAGGGCACCGACTTCATCCCGGTCGAATTCCTTGCCGCTGCCGTCGGCCACGAGCCCGAACTGAAGCACCAGCACGATCTCCTGCTCGCCAACTGCCTGGCGCAATCGGAGGCCTTCATGAAGGGCCGCACGCTGGAAGAAGCGCGCGCGCAGATGCTGGCCAAGGGCATGAAACCGGCCGATGTCGACCGCATCGCGCCGCACCGCGTCTTCTCAGGCAACCGCCCCTCGCTCACCATCCTCTACCGCAAGCTCGATCCGCGCACGTTGGGCCGTATAATCGCGCTCTACGAGCATCGCGTCTTCGTCGAGGGCACGCTTTTCAACATCAATTCCTTCGATCAATGGGGCGTCGAGCTCGGCAAGGAACTGGCGACAGGCCTGCTGCCTGTCGTTGAGGGCAAGGAGACTGCCGCAAACCGCGACGCCTCGACTGCCGGTCTGGTGGGACACATCCACCACTTGCGCGGTTCGGAGTAAAAGGATTGGCAGACATCAAGGGAATTCTCTTCGACAAGGACGGCACGCTTGTCGACTTCAATGCAACCTGGCTCGGTGTCGCGGACTTCATGGCGATGGATGCCGCCGAAGGCGATCGCTGGAAGGCCGATCGCCTGCTCGCCGCCGCCGGCTTCGACTTCGTCACGAAACGCTTCAAGCCCGATTCGATCTTTGCCTCGGGTTCGAACATGGACGTCGTCGAACTGTGGTTTCCGCGCCTGTCCGACGAAGACCAGATGCATGCCGTTTCGCGCTTCAACGAGATCACCTCCGTGCAGGGCTCCTCGATGGCGGTGGCGCTTCCCGGCGTTCTCGATTCGCTGCGGGCGCTGCACACGCGATCCTACCGCATGGGCGTCGCCACCAATGATTCCACCAGCGGCGCCGAGAAGACACTCGCCACGCTCGGTGTCGCGCAGCTTTTCGACGCCGCCTTCGGCTATGATGCCGTGGCCAACCCGAAGCCGGCGCCGGACACCGTCATTGCCTTTTGCGATCTGACCGGGCTGAAGCCGGGCGAGATCGCCATGGTCGGCGACAATCGCCATGACCTGGAGATGGCGCGCGCCGGCGGCTGCGGCCTGGCGGTGGGCGTGCTTTCCGGCACCGGCACGCGCGACTCGTTGGCGCCGATGGCGGATGTCATCCTGGACTCGGTCGCCGACCTGCCGGATTTCCTCGCCGCGCGGATGAGCGTGCCTGCGGGCTAACCGGGTTCGGCCACAAGCGCGAACACCGCGCTTGGCTTCGGCTCGCCGCCGCCGTTTCCGCCGACGTCCGGCACATGGTATTCGCCGAGCAGGCAGAGCCGCGACCTCGGCAGCCAGGCGCGGCCGGGGTCACCGACCAGCACGTCGATGCCGGCGGCCAGGCAGCGTTCGAGGAACGGCATCATCCGCTGCCCCACATCCTGCGCGTAAAAGACATCGCCCGCGAGCACCAAGTCGACCGCCGGCGGCGGACCGTCGGTGACATCCCCCTCGCATATCTGGATGGCGACGCCATTGGCTTCCGCGTTGAGGCTCAGCGCCACGATCCCGTTGCGGTCGATCTCCGCTGCGATCACCGCGCGCGTCCCGGCTTTTGCCGCCGCGATGCCGACCAGCCCCGAGCCGGCGCCGAGATCGAGCACGCGTTTGCCGGCCACGATCGACGGGCGGTCCAGCACATAGCGGGCCAGAACCGCGCCGCCGGCCCAGGCGTAGGCCCAGTAGGGCGGCTGTGGCTCTGCCTCGCCTTCGTCACCGTCCTCCGGTTCGAGCAGCCGCCGCAGGCCGCTGCCCGGATGCGCCTGATAAAGCCGGACCTCCGGCACTGACGGCACCGGCGCCAGCCGCATGTTCGCCTTGATGAACTCCGCCCGATCGAGCGCTTTCGCCGGCTCTCGCCTCAGGCTGGCCGTGCTATCGCTCAAGCCTGGTCCCGCAGCGCGCGACGCAGGATCTTGCCGACCGGCGTCTTCGGCAGTTCGGTGCGGAATTCGATGTATCTCGGCCGCTTGTAGCCGGTCAGGTTCTCGCGGCAATAAGCCATCAGCGCCTCGACGGTCAGCGCCGGATCCTTCTTGACCACGAACAATTTAGGCACTTCGCCGGAATGCTCGTCCGGCACGCCGATCGCGGCCGCTTCCAGCACGCCAGGGTGATGCGCCACCACCTCTTCCAGTTCGTTCGGATAGACGTTGAAGCCGGAGACCAGGATCATGTCCTTCTTGCGGTCGACGACCTTGGTGTAGCCGCGCTCGTCCATGAAGCCCATGTCGCCGGATTTGAAGAAGCCGTCCTTGGTCATCACCTTGGCGGTCTCGTCGGGCCGGTTCCAGTAGCCGGCCATCACCTGCGGGCCGCGGATGCATATCTC
>NZ_RZSB01000212.1:0-8211 GCF_004023285.1 Mesorhizobium sp. M2A.F.Ca.ET.067.02.1.1 | reverse complement strand
CTAATGACCAGCCCGGGACAACCGGCCACAGCAAAAGGATGGGGACGACACAACCTTGAAATGAAAAAGCCCGGCATCCAAAAGAGAAGGCCGGGCGCGCCGGCCCGGCCTTCTCTCCGCGCGGCCGCCGCAAGGCAGCCTTCGCTTACTACCGTTGATCGGCCCGGCAGCGCGAGCCGGACCGGAAAGGCCTATCTGCGCCAGCGATGCAGCCAGTCCGGCTCGGGGTCCGGGTTCCGGCTGATCGCCATGCCAGCCAGCAGCCCGACAAGGCCGCCGATCAGCATGGCCGTCGAGAAGGTGCCCGGATTCTGCTGCACGGTTTCCGAAACGCTCTGCGCCTGGCTGCGCAATTGGCTTGCCGCGCGCGACGCCCGGCCGGAAGCACCGCTGTAGAGGTTCGATGCGCGATCCGCCGCGCCGCTATATAGGTTCGACGCGCTGTCGGCTGCGCTCTGGTACCAGCCCTGCGCGGTCTCGGACGCTTCCTCGGCCTGCTCGGAAAGGGCGCGGTTCAGGCGGTTTACCTCGCGCTTCAACTCCGCGATCTGCTTCTTCATCGCCGCTTCGGATGCCCTGGCGTTGCCGCGCGATGCGGCGCCACTGCGCGACGCGCCGCTGCTGCGCGAAGCGGCGTTACGGGGACGCGCTTCGCTGGCTGGGCTAGTGCTCGAGGTGCCGGCGCCGTTTGCTGCGCCACCGCTGCTGCTTTCATTGTCTGCCATGGGTTTCTCCTTTGTGCCCCTTGCAACGGTCGGAAGGCCGCATGGTTCCGACCGCCCTTGCCGAGCCGGTGAAGCTGGCTCCAACACAAAGGACGTGGAGCTGCTCCACGGCCTTTGCGAGCGCGAGTGGCAGGCCTACTTGCCGCAATTGTTATCGTTGACGTTCGGCTGCACCGTGCTGGTAGCGGTGTTGTTGGCATCGCTCTGCGCGCCCTGCGGGCTGTTCGGGCAGTTCTTGTCGGCGTTGGAATTCATATCGCCGCCGGTGATGCTGCCGGTCGTGCCAGCGTCGGGCGCCATCTGGTCAGGCGGCGGGGTGGCCGGCGTCCTCGGCTCGACTGTGATGCTTTGGCCGCTGCCGGCCGAGTTATCGGGCGAGTTCGCGGTCTGGGCCATCGCCGCCGTGGCGAGGCCGATTGTCAGGGCCGAAGCCGCGAGAATCTTCGTACGCATGATTCTTCTCCTCTGTTTCGAGACGGTTCGTCTGTTGCAGGGTCTGTCGCGTCTGCGACTGAGGGTGGAACCCTTCGGACCACGGTTGGTTCCGACAAAAACTCGCGCGGCTTTTGCCTGCGGTTCAATCCTTGGCTGTGGCGCATGGGGTTTTTTGCCAGCAGATCTGGGACAAAGGCTGGTTTCAGGAGGATAGGAAAATATGCCTGCAACCTCTTGCCCGGTGTGGGCAGCTATGCTACTATTTTGTCCATGGTGCTGATTTGCGCCAACGACCCGCCGCGAGGCGGGTTATGTTTTTCGGTCATCCATTTCCTTCGAGCGCTGGCGCGATTGAGCGCGGCCCCACTATTCCGCCCCGAGGCTCCATGCCACGCTACGCCACCATCATCACCGCCGATGACGGCGCCGAGATCGTCAGCGCCATCGGCGCGTTCGAGGGCGCGGACCCGCCGCGCCGCACCGGGCGCGTCGAGCAGGTCGCGCCGGGCGTGCGCATCGGGATTGAAGCCGCCAGGCCGCTTGCAATCGTAGGCGCCGCCTGTTTCATTGCCGGTCTTCTCATCGGAGTGCTGCTATGAGCGCTCTGCTGGCATGGCTTCTCACCAATCCGACGATCCTGGCCATCGGCGCCGTCGTTGTCGGCGCGTTCGGCTGGGGCTTTCACCAGCGCCTTGCGGGCGCAAGGGCCGAACGCGGCAAGCAGGCAGAAGCCGAGGCCGCGGCCCGCAATATCGCCGACCAGGTCGACAACGACGTCGGCGCCTTGCCGCCTGAAGCGGTCAGGAAGGAGCTGAAGTCATGGGCAAGGGATTGATCCTCGCAGCCACCGTCGCCGCGCTTGCCGGCTGCACGACGGCTAGGGGCGGTTTCTGCGCCGCCGCCGCGCCGATGCGCCTCTCCGCCAGGGCCGTCGAAACGCTGTCGGATCAGGAGGCGAGGGCGCTGCTTGCGCACAACCGCAAGGGCGAGAAGCTCTGTGGCTGGAGGCCGTGATGCATGACATTTTCGATCTTCTGGGCATCAAGGGCCAGGTCGTGGCGGCGGGGCTCGCCGGCGGCGTGTTGCGGGCGCTGTCGCGCCATCGCTACAAGCTGCGCGAGATGATTGCCTCGCCCATCTGCGGCGCCTTGGCCGCCGCCTATCTGACCTTGCCTGCCGTCGCCTGGTCCAGGCAAGCGGCCTGCCGATGCCCGACGCCGCCGACGACACCACCACGCTCGCCGCTGCCTTCCTGATTGGCGTCTCGGCCATGTGGATTTCGGACATCGTCTTCGAGCTGGCAATCCGACGGTTCAGGCCGACTTCGGATCCCTGATCGCGCAGGTTCGAAATCGTGGCCGGCATGTTCCCCGAGCCGCTGGAAGAACCCGGCCACAACGCCTATCTATGGAGCAATCCAAAGGAGGTTTGACATGGCTTCTTCCACCGAGCGCGCAGTCCTTGCCGGCGGCTGCTTCTGGGGCATGCAGGATCTGATCCGGCGCTTGCCCGGCGTGGTTTCAACCCGGGTCGGCTACAGCGGCGGCGATGTCGCCAACGCGACCTATCGCAATCACGGCACTCACGCCGAGGCGATCGAAATCATCTTCGATCCGGCCAGGACCAGTTTCCGCGCGCTGCTCGAATTCTTCTTCCAGATCCACGATCCGACGACGAAGAACCGCCAGGGCAACGATATCGGCATGAGCTATCGCTCGGCGATCTACTACACGAGCGACGAGCAGAAGCGGATCGCCGAGGACACGATCGCCGACGTCGAAGCGTCCGGCCTGTGGCCCGGCAAGGTCGTCACCGAGCTTGCTCCGGTAGGCCCCTTCTGGGAAGCCGAGCCCGAGCATCAGGACTACCTGGAACGCTATCCCAACGGCTACACCTGCCATTTCGCGCGGCCGGGATGGAAGCTCCCGGTCCGCCAGAAGGCTGCCGCATCATAGATCGGCTATTGCGTTTAGCACTGATCACCCGAAATCCAGCCCGCCATGCCGAAGAGGCATGGCGGGCTTTTTTGCGTTCAGGATGCTTCGCTGGGCCTGCGCTACTCAGCCTCTGGCGCAAAAGCTGAACCGCTCCAGCTATCGATCCGGGCAAATTCCGCACGGAAAACCGCGGCGAGCATCAAATTGCCTTGGGCGGCTCAGCCCTTGGCGCGGCGGCTTTCATGTTCGTGAGTGCCGATCCAGTGGGCGCGGATGCGGTCGCTGGCCTCGAGATAAGCCATGTCGATGAGATAGGTCAGGAGTTTTTCGCCGTCGGCTTCGGCCTTCTGGCGAAGTTCTCGTAATATCCCCTGCGCAAACTGCAGGTTTTCCATTTTGCTAGGCTGGTCCATGGGTGCCCCCCAAATGTCTGCGCGGTAAGTCTGGATCACTATGCTTGTATGAAAGTTGTGACACCGTGCGCGGTGCGGCTGCACGTGGTTGCACTGACGCCCGGCCAGCGAACCTGTTGGACATTGTGCGGAAATGTCGATATTTTACGCGCCCAATCGGATAGCGACCATGAACGAAGACGAGGGCAGCACTCCTGACAAGTTGCAAGCCATGCTTGACGTGATTGCCAGGAGCGAGCCCTCGTTCGAGAACGAGCAAGTCGATTTCGGACGCTTGAAAGCCGATGCCGTCCGGGCAGCGGGGGTGCTGATCGAATTTTACGGCGATGCGGCGCTTGAGCGCGCCAAACTCATCGAGCACCGATCGCCGCAATCGCATTTCGCGCGCATGGTCACGGCTGAGGTCGGCAGACGCGGCAAGCGAAGCTGACCCGCAAATGATCGGCGAAAGCTGCCTCAGGACGATCGTCGCCTCCTCAGCCTTCCGTCAAGCCGTTGCTCGACCTCTTCCTCGACGTTGTCCAGAAGATAGGACAACAGGTCGTGTCCGATCGATCGCGCGATGTCCCTGGCCTGTTCGACGTGATTGTGCATCTCGCGCAGCGACTGTTCCTCGCAGGTGGCATCCTTCGTCAGATCGACGAACCAGCCAGGGTAGAGCGCTGCCTCGCCCACACCGTCTACGCAGCATTGGCCCACAGCCAGGATCTTGCGCAGCCCCATCTTTTCCGACCGGACCCTGTAGACTTCCCTGAAGCCAGATTTGCGTTCTATCGCCTTGCGGATCGCCAATCGGACCCTGGGCCGGTCTTCCACATCGATGCTTTGCATGCACCGTTCCAGCGACGCGCCATGCGAGAATTCGTCGAGGGTCAGCCCGAAATAATCTGAAAGGTTGGCGTCGCCATAGACGCGGTCACGCTTGACGTCCCAGGTCCAGAACCCGTCAATCGGTGGATACCGCATAAGCATGTTTCGGCCGTGTTCAGGCGCCGACGTCATGAAAACCGCCCCGTCCGGTTTCAAGATTCGGCAGCACTATGTAGCAAAAAATGAAAGAAACAAAGGTGGCCTTTTGTACAAGGTTCGAAATCATAAGGCCTACTGCCTGTGGCAAGTCCGAGCGTCATATTTTGATACTACCAGAAAGCAATGGTCTAAAAAATTTCTTAAGCTTAAAGAATTTTGACTTCGATATTGCAACTGCAGCTTGGTATTTCACGCGCTGAACACAAGCGGTCGGCAGGAGAGCAAACCAAAAGGTTGTATTGCGAAAGAGGGATGGCTAAAAATTCTTGCGTTCTGCAAAGCGGATAAAACGCTATGAATGTCGCCGCCTGAAACGTGCAGGTGACGACTCACCGTGAATGCTACCGGCGGCTGACTGACCGGCAAACCTACCGGTGGTTGAAACAGACGGAGCTTGGAGAAAAGCTTGGGATCTCAATCGGCAGCCGGTCCTTTCCAGGTGGCGCCGAAGAGTTCCCTGGACCGGAGGTCATTGCCGTTCAGGCTTAAGTCCGACAGTGATCCAACCTAGGCCGGCTCCTGCCGCGGCTCCGGGTCCATTTCATTGCCGGCGGCCGAATCAGCGGCGACCCGGTCATGCTCGAACTGATGCGCCGCGGGGAGGGCCTGCAGCCAGGATTCGCGCCGCCTGATCCAGAGCTCATAGTCCGGCACCAGCCCCTCGGTCGGCGCGACGTCAAGGCTGCCGATCGTGACCTCGACTTCCTCTTCGCCAACGAATGGAACGCGGCTTCCGCAGGTGGGGCAAAAACTTCGAGCGCCATAGGTGCTGGTGATCCCGCTGGCTTCGAACGCTTGAAGCGGCCATACGGCATAGGCATGGAAAGCCGATCCGCTTGTCTTGCGGCAATCCTTGCAGTGGCAGAGGCCGACCCGGCGTGGCTCGCCGGCCACGCGGAACTGCACGCCGCCGCACAAGCAACTGCCGGTGCGCGCGATTTCAGGCATTTGCCGTTCCTCCCGCTGTTACACGCAGAACAAAGTCGCGGCCGGCCAGTTCTGCCGCTGGCCCGTACAACCCGTATGGGGTTGCTATGGTTCCGCGCGGGACCGCAAGAGGCGGCTATCGGTCGGGAAGGTCGACCGGCTCCTCGCACCGATAGACGCGGCACTCGCCGTCCTTGGCGGGAACGGTTGTTGATATTGGCACTTCCGGCCAGTCGCACTCATTGCCGAATTGCCGCACGAAGCGGTCATAAGTATCCGGACCGGTGGTCAAAACCACCGCATGGTCGCTTTTGATCAGCGCCTGCGTCTGCGCGCAGGTCATGGCGCGAGTATCCGGCCGGGCTTGGGCGGCGCTCGCGGCGCACAGCAGCGTGGCGGCGCTCAACAAGTTGCCGGCGAGGCGTGCGATCGACAGGGTTCTCATGGACACCGGGCTTCGGGGTTTTCCGTGCCGAATATGGACCGCGGCTAAAAGACCGCAAGATATTTGAGCAACGATATGATTCCGATGATGATGACGATGATCTGCGCGATCTGTCGCGTGCGGGCATCGAGTGGCAAGCGCTGCACGAGATAGAGCACCAGGATCACCACCAGGAAGGTGATCAGGATGCCGATGAGTACCGATGCGCCCATAAGCGAGCCTCCGTTATCGCCAGGATTGCCCAAACTGGGCCGCCCCCAAACGTTGCGCGTCTGAAAAAGGTTCCGCTAGGGCGAAGTGGAACGGGAAGTATCGCGCAGCGTTGTTCAGCACCTTTGAATATTCAGGATGCGAACATGAAGGACATCTTCAGCACCGCGGCCATCATTGTGTCGATCGCGATTGCGATTGCGCTCATGTTTTTGGTGCCGATCAGACTTGAAGCCAATCCCGGGCCGCCGATCGTGTCATCCCACTCGGCCAAGGCCGAATAGCATTGCCCGGAGCCGGGTGGAACATGCGCGCCCCTTGCGAGTTGATTTCGTGATGAAAAGCGCCGGCTTGCGCTCAGAGAGAGGAAAAGAACATGGGTCTCGGCACAATTCTTATCATTATTCTCATTCTGGCCTTGCTTGGCGGTTTCAGCGGCCTGGGCGGCGGGCCGTTCTACGGCACGGGCTATTATGGCGGCGGCGGTCTCGGGTTGGTTCTTGTCATCGTCATTATTCTGGTCGTGCTCGGACGGATCTAAGAACGGTCAGACAAATCAAGCGAGCGCGTCCCGGAGCTTCGCCGCCAGTTGTTCCAGCGTGAACGGCTTGGCGATGAAGTGCACATCGTGGTCAAGCACGCCATTGTGCACGACGGCGTTGCGCGTGAAGCCGGTCATGAACACCACTTTCAGGGAGGGGGACTGCTTGCGAGCCTGTTCGGCGAGTTGCCGGCCATTCATACCCGGCATTACAATATCCGTCAGCATCAGCGCGATGGCGGCGTTCTGACCGAGTTTCTCCAAGGCTTCGTCACCACCCGCGGCTTCGATGACGGTATAGCCGAGCTCCAGCAAGGCGGCGGCCGTCGAAGCACGCACGCGGGCATCGTCCTCGACGAGCAGCACGGTTTCGGTTGCCGGAACATCGCTCCTGCCGCCGGTCTTTACCGGCGGAGCCGCTTCCTCCGGACCGGTGAAGCGCGAAAGATAGATCCTGATTGTCGTGCCCTCGCCGGGCTCCGAATAGATCTTGACGTGTCCGCCGGATTGCTTGACGAAGCCGAACACCTGGCTGAGACCGAGCCCGGTTCCCTTGGTCGCGGGCTTCGTGGTGAAGAATGGCTCGAAAGCCTTGGCCATGATGTCCGCCGCCATACCCGCGCCGGTGTCCGTTACCGCGATCATGACATACTGACCGGCCTTCACTTCGGGATGCGCCGCCGCATAGGCCTCGTCGAGATGGCAGTTGGCGGTCTCGATGGTGAGCTTGCCTTCTTCATCCATGGCGTCGCGTGCGTTGACCGCCAGGTTGATGATGGCGTTCTCGACCTGGCTCGGGTCGGCATGCGTTTTCCAAAGTCCGCCCGCCAGCACCGTTTCGATCTCGATCGCATGGCCGAGCGTGCGCCGTAAAAGGTTCGACATGCCGGTGACGAGGCGATTGGCATCGATGATCTGCGGCGCCAGCGGCTGCTGCCTGGAAAAGGCAAGCAGCCTGGCGGTGAGGTTGGCGGCGCGTGCCGCGGCATCGGCCGCCGCCTCAACGAAGCTCTGCACGTCATGCTCGCCGCGAGCGAGCTTGCGCTGCGCGAGGTTCATGGCGCTGGTGATGACAGCCAGCATATTGTTGAAATCATGCGCGATGCCGCCCGTGAGCTGGCCCACCGCCTCCATCTTCTGCACCTGGCGAAGCTGCGACTCCGCCTTCTCACGCGTGTAGATCTCGTTGAGCAGCGCCGCGTTCTTGGCGCTCAATGCGTCCTGCGCGTCAGCCACCTCTCGGAAGCGGCGGCTGGACTGGCGGATCGTATAGATGCCGAGCAGAAAGATGCCCAGCAGCGCCGCGAACGAGCCGATGCGCAGCCAGCCTTCGATCTGTTCCATCCGCTCCGCACGGGCAGCGAGGTTCGCACCGTCGATGCGCCGGATCGCATCGATGTTGGCGCGGATCTGGTCCATGTCCAGCTTGCCCCTGCCGCCGCGCACGATGTCCAGCGCTTTCGCCGTGTTGCCCGTGTCGTAGAGCCTGATCGTCTCAGCGAGTTCCGCTTGCTTGCGGGCAAGCGCGTCCTTGATGCCGGCCACCTGC
>NZ_RZSB01000211.1:0-8294 GCF_004023285.1 Mesorhizobium sp. M2A.F.Ca.ET.067.02.1.1 | reverse complement strand
GAGTGGAACTTGACACCCTTGCGCAGCGTGAAGGTCCACACCGTGCCGTCGGCATTCGGCTTCCAGCTTTCCGCCAGCGCCGGCTTCAGCACCAGGTCCGGGCCGTCGACGCAAAGAAATTCTGCCACTTGCTGCATAACGAGCAGGCCGCCGGCGTCGGCGATGGTGACGGGATCGATCGCCGCGGCCGGCACGCTGCTGCCGACGCGAATGGTGCCGCCGGCAGCACCTGCGGCGCGAGCGAGCGAAGGCGTCGCGCCGAAGCCGGCGGCCATGCCGATGCGGCCGAGCAGCGGCAGCGACAGGCCGAGCAGGCTGCCGTGGCGGACGAATTCGCGGCGGCTGAGGCGGCCGTCGACAAGGCCGTCGATCAGATGGTTTTCGAGGGGCGTGCGGCCACGCCGCAGCAGATCGAGAATGCGATAGTTCTTGCTCATGGGTTCTATGCCCTTTCCCCAGTTGTTGTGGTTGGCGAGTGCATTCCAACTGATGAGTTCCGTGGAGTTCTCCTGTTCCAGGCCTCATCAGTATCGGTCGATATACAGTAGCATGCGGTTCCGACCGATCCATCCGCTGGTTGGGACGGAAAAGTCAGATTTTCTTGATGAATTGTCTGTCGGCCAGGCGACTTGTGGCCGCCTTTTTCCGGATAGGTCCTGCTAGCTTTTCGACATCCTCCTAATTCAGCGGCAGTCTGCGGTAGGTCCCGGGTTTTTCCGGGTCGTGATATTTGTTGCAGGGGCCGTTCTCGACGAAATCGCGATGGCAGGCGGCGAGCCTTTCTTGCGACAGCGTGACCCCGAGGCCATGGCCTTCCGGCACCGGCACGGTGTTGTTCTTGGGCGCGAACGGGCCTTCCTCGATGATGTCCATCGGCTGCATGCGAAACAGCGACTGGTTGGGCTCCCTGATCCAGCCGAGCGCGGCGCACAGATGCAGGTAGCAGGCGCTGCCGATGCCGGTGTCGCCGCTGTAGCACCAGCAGTCGATGCCGGCATGCTCGCAGGCGCCAACGAAGCGCAGCATGCGGTTGATGCCGCCATGCGCCGTCGGGTTGCCGACGAAGGCATCCGGCACCTTCAACTCCATCGCCCGCGCGACGTCGATGTTATGGGTCGAGAACGGGATCGAGGTGTGACGGCGCAGCTCGCGCATCTCCTCGATGGTCGCGACCGGGTCCTCCCAGTTGCGCACGCCGAGCTCCTCCAGCGGCCGCGCCAATTGCCTGGCGGTGGCCAGCGAATAGGCCTGGTTGGAGTCGATGCGGATCATCGCGTCGCCGCCGAGCTTCCTGCGGATCAGCTCGACCATCTTCATGGAAATTTTCGGATCATGCATCGAGAACTTGCCTTCGAAGAAGGTGGTGCCGTGGCGCTCGTGGAGTTCGACGCAATAGTCGGCGACCTCTTCCGGCGTCTTCTCGCCCTTGACCCTGGCGCCATCACCGCGCAGTGAGAAATAATCGGTGAAGGGGATGTCCTTGCGCACCGCGCCGCCGAGCAACTGGTAAAGCGGCTGCTTCCACGCCTTGCCGCGCAGGTCCCACAGCGCCCTCTCGATGGCGCCGAAAGCCATGATGCGGGTGCGGTCGTTGATCGACTGCACGCCGCTCCAGAATGGCAGGCAGACTTCCTCCGCGCCGGCGATGTCGAAGGCGTCACGGCCAACAAGCCTCGGCGCCAGCACGTCGTTGACAATGGCCGCCGCGCCCGGCGTCGGCGCCTCGCCGATGCCGACAAGCCCGTCCTCGGTCTCGACCTCGACGATGGTCGGCGAAAAGCCGTCGAGCTCGCCGAAGACCCAGACATAAGGGGCCTCCAGCCGGTAATTGATCGGGGTTGCCTTGACGCGCCTGATCTTCATGTCAGCCGATCTCGAAGAAGGGTTCGCCGAGCAGGCCCGGATCCACGTCGATGCCGAGGCCGGGGCCGTCGGGAATGCCCATATGGCTGCCGGTCACCGGTGGCGCGTTCCTTGCCGTGCGCACCGCGACCCATTCGTGGAAGGCGATGGCATGCAGCCGGCGCTCTGCCGGTGTCGACAGCGACAGATGCGCCATGGCGGCGGTGTCGATCTCGGCGCCGCCTGTGTCTTCCACGGTGATCATGAAGCCGAGGTCCACGGCGACGTCGCGGATCAGCCGTGTCTGTGTCACGCCGCCGAGCCGCGAGATCTTCAGCGTCAGCCCGTCGGCGGCACCCCGGCGGTGGATTTCCAGCATCTCGCCGAGCGACGTGACGGATTCGTCCAGCACCATTGGCTTGTCGAGCATGCGGCGCACCGACATGTTCTCATCCAGCGTCGTGCAGGGCTGCTCGAACGTGTAGTCGATGCCTCGCGTGGCGTCGGCGAACTGCCGCGCCTGGTAGGGCGTCCAGCCGGCATTGGCATCGCAGAAGATCACCGTGCCCTTGGGCACCGCCGAGGCGACAGTCGTCACCCGCTCGATGTCGTCATGCACATTGCCGCCGACCTTGACCTGCAGACGGCGGCAGCCCTCGGAAATGATCCGCTTGGCCAAAGCCGCCATCTGATCGAGCGTGCCGTGGGTGACGACCCGGTAGGTCTCCGCCATATCGCTTTCGCGGCCGCCCAGCATGGTCACCAGCGGCATGTCGGCCGCGCGGGCGGCGAGATCCCAGCACGCCATGTCGAGCGCCGACTTGATGTAAGGGTGGCCCTTGAACACCGTGTCCATCAGCCGGCCGATGCCGGCAAATCCGCGCGGATCCTGGCCGATGAGATGCGGCGCGATTTCCGGCACGCCCGCGCGCGCTCCCGCCGGGAAGGCGGCCGAATAGAAATTGCCGAGCGGCGCCATCTCGCCCCAGCCGGTCACACCGCTGTCGGAGGTGATGGCGACGATCACCGCATCGAAACAGTCGGCGACGCGTCCCTTGGACATGCGGTAAGGCCCGTCCACGAAGGGCTGGACGACATGGTAGGCCTTGATGCTCTCGATCTTCACTTTGCTGTCCGTCTGTCAGTTCTTCGATGTGCGCTTTTCGAGGCCGCGCGCGTATGAAAGCAGCTCTTCGAAATCGAGATCGATATGCTCGCGCGCATGGCGCTGGGCGGCGCGCATGTCGGCGCCTTTGAGCAGCGCCACATAGGTTTCGTGCACATCCTCGGCCGGCACCGGTTCGTTGCGCGCCCGCTGATGCAGGGCGAAGTACATCTGCAGCCGGCTCGTCAGCCGCTGCCAGGTCTCGAGCAGCACCGAATTGTCGGCCCACTCGTAGATCAGCCCGTGCAGCTGCAGCGCCGTCTCGATCTGGCGCGTGGTGTCCACCGCCCGCGTCGCCTGCTTCACCGCCTCGTGGCGGCGGTCCAGCTCATCCAGGAAGCGTGGGTCGCGCTGCGGCCAGGCAAGCTCGATGGCGAATTCATCGAGCACCTTGTTGAGCGAATAGGCATCGATGATGTCCTTGGCCGTGACGTCGATGACGAAGGTTCCGGCATAGGGGATGCTGGTCAGGATGCCTTCCTGCACCAGCTCGCGCATCGCCTCGCGCAGCGGCGCGCGGCTCACCCGCATCTGTTCCGAAATCCTGAGCTCGTTGAGCTTCTGCCCCGGTTCCAGCTGTCCGGTCAGGATGGCGCGCCTGAGCAGGGCGACGATCTCCGCCCTGCGCGTCGTATCCGCGATCGGACCGAAATCCAGCTTTGCCATAGGTCGACCCCCGGGAGGAATTTCTGCAAGACAAGCAGATTGTCGACAATCTAACAAGAGCTTTTTGACCGAGATCGGCGAGTTGTGGAGACTGTTTCGAAAATCGCTCTGGCGAGTCTCAAGCGGCACGGCCGTAGAAGCCGATCCGCTCCTCATCGGTGAACATCACGCCGGGACGTTCGTAGTAGGAGAACACCGCGATCATTCGCTCGCGATTGCCCTCGACCGTGGTGACGCGATGCGCGGTGTTCTTGCCGCGGAAGACGTTGAGCGTGCCGGCCTTGATGCGCAGGATTTTTGCTTCAGGGTCGCGCCCCTCGAGCAGCTTGGCGACCCCGTCATAATTCGGGTCGCAGTCCGAGCGCAGGTCGGTGCGGTACTCGAAGTCGCCGCCGCGCTCGGGCGCCTGCAGCAACAGCGTCGTGGTGAATTCCGAGCGGTCGAAATGCCAGTTGAGCGCTTCGCCCGCCCGGTAGCCCATGACGTTGGCCCGGGCCAGCGGATCCTGCATGACATGCAGTTTCGGCTTGTCCATCGTCGCCGCCAGGAACCGCACCAGCGGCTCGTATTCATAGATCGAAAGCACAGTGCTGCTGGCGATCTGGTCGGCGCAGACCGTATGGCTGATCGTCTCGACCTTGCGCAGCGCCGGATGGTCGGGCGCCAATTCCGGGATCGACGGCTTGAAATAGATGTTGTGCATGCGCCTGTGGACATGCGAGCGCGTGTCCATCACCGGCCGGATCTCGGCGACGGCCTTCTCGGCGATGCCGGGGCGCAGGCACCCTTCCAGGTTGAACATGCCGTTGGCCGCAAGCGCGGCCTTGGACTCGTCGACCAGCCGTTGCCATTCAGGGCTGCCCTCGCGGTGCAGCGGATAGCGGTCCAGGTCGAGAATGGTTTCGATCATAGCGTCCTCCAAAATCTGAGGTCACTACACCGCAAGGAAATCTTTGCGGCAACGGGGAAAATTGTTAGGCTCTCCCGAGAAAATCTTTCGAGGATGGTGCGTGGAAAAGCTTCCGCCTTTGAATGCAATGCGGGCCTTCGAGGTCGCGGCCCGCGCCGGCTCCTTCACGCTTGCCGCCGGCGAGCTTGGCGTCTCCTCGGCCGCAGTCAGCCAGCAGATCCGCAACCTGGAAGACTGGTTCGGCAAGCAGCTCTTCGTGCGCAACGGCAACCGCATCGCGCTGACCGATGCCGGCCACGCGATCTATCCGCAGACGGCGCATGCGCTGGGCGAGATCGCGGCGGTCGGCCGGCGCATGCTGGAAGGCGGCTTGCGCACGCGTCTCGTGGTGAGCGTGCCCTTCTCGCTTGCCGAGCTTTGGCTGGCGCCGCGACTGGCGGTGCTGCTCGACGGCTTTCCGCAAATGGCCATCGATGTCCGCGTCGAGGACGATCCCGTCGATGTGGTGCGCCAGAACATCGACCTGCGTATCTCATATGGCGATTACCACTATCCGGCGCTGAAAATGGTCAGGCTCGTCCATGACGAGGTGCTGCCGGTCGCAGCCCCCGACTTCTGGCAGCGCTACGGGAACGGGTCGCCCACCCTCGCCGATGTGCATGAGAGCCATTTCATCCACACCAACTGGGGGCCGAACTACGCCTCGCATCCGAGCTGGGCGGATTGGTTCGCCGCCGCGGGCGGCAACCGCGCGCCCGACCCGTCGCATGGCCGCCGCGTCGGCCTGTCCAGCCTGGCGATCGGCGCCGCGCGGCTGGGGTTGGGGATAGCGCTCGGCCAACGGATCATGGCGAGCGCCGATCTCGAAGCCGGCCGATTGATCGCGCTGTCGTCCGTCTCTGTCCGCCTCGGCCAGCCCTATTGCGCCTTCATGCTGCCGGCGAAGGCGGAACGCGCCGACATTGCCGGCCTGGTCGAATTGCTGGCGAGCAGTCCCGGCAGGCCCCTACGGAACCGGTATCGGGAACCGATTGAACCCTCCTAACAAAACGGCGCCCTCGACGTGGGAGTCGAGGGCACCGTCGGACCGGAAACTGATGGGGGTTATCAGCTGGCCGGTTTCGGTTGCGGCAAGGGAGAAACCGGCATTCCGGGTCCGATCTTCTGCAGATTGCCCGTGATCACCTGGTCGGTCTCGGAAATGCCGGAGGTCACGGAAATCAGGTCGCCGTCGGTCGGCCCAAGCGACACCAGCTTCTGATCGACGGTGTTGCCCTTGCCGATGACATAGAGGTACTTGCCGAGCTGGCTGGAACCCAGCGCCACCTGCGGCACCATCAGCGTGTTGGGCTGCTCCTTCACATGCAGCCGCACCCGCACATATTGCCCGGGCAGCAGCGTGAACTTGGCGTTGCCGATCGTGGCGCGCGCCGTGATCGTGCCGGTCGAATGGTCGATCGTGTTGTCGATGAAGGTCAGCTCACCCTTCTGGCTGGGCTTGGTCTCGCTGGGCAGGAGCACGTCGACGGCGATCGGACCGTTGGCCTTCGCCTGCTCGATCTGCACGAGATCGGTCTCGCTCGGGTTGAAGGTCACATAGATCGGGTCGAGCTGCACCAGCGTGTTCAGCACCGTGCCGGCGACGCTGACCAGCGTGCCGACCGAAGCCTGGTTGCGGCCGATCCGGCCCGAGAAGGGCGCCTTGATCTCGGCATAGCCAAGGTTGAGCTCGGCTGTCCGCACCGCCGCCTGGTCGACGGCAAGGGCGGCCTGGGCCGTGCGCAGATTGCTGGTGCGCTGGTCGAAGCTGTCCTTGTCGAGATAGCCGGCCTTGGCGAGGTCGGTGCCGCGGCCGAGATTGGACTTTGCATATTCCAGCGTCGCGGTATCGCGCTGCACTTGCGCCTTCGCCTGGTCGAGCGCGGCCTGATAATCCTCCGGCGCGATCCGATAGAGCAGGTCGCCCTGCTTGACGTCGCTGCCGTCGGCCGCGGTCTGCTCCTGCAGATAGCCCGGCACACGCGCCTGCAGCGTGATGCTGCGGATCGACTCCACCCGCGCGGCGTAGTCGAGATAGATCGGCAGCGTCTTCTTCACGACATTCACCACCGGCACCGGCATGACGAAGGCCGCCGGGGCGGGCGCCGCGCCCGCCGTGCCGCCGCCGAGATAGCCCGGATTCAGCAGGTGGACGCTTGCAACCGACACTGCGCCCACCGCGACGGCGGCGCCTAAAGCGATTTCCCATCTACGCATTTTGCTCTCCAATCCTATTCGGCCGCCTGGGCGAGCGGCTGAAGCGCCGGCTCGGCGGTCGGTTCAATTTCCTTTGACTCAGGGGCGCCATGGTGTCCCTCGGCTGGTTCCTTTTCGCCGCGCTCGCGCAGCTGCTCGATCACCGCGTAGAAGACGGGTACGAACACCAGCGACAGGATGGTCGCCGCCACCATGCCGCCGAAGACGGTGGTGCCGATCGACTGCCGGCTGGCGGCGCCCGCGCCTGTCGCGAACATCAGCGGCAGCACGCCGAGGATGAAGGCGAAGGCGGTCATCAGGATCGGCCGCAGCCTCAGCCGCGCGGCCTCCATCGAGGCCTCGACGATGGTGAGCCCTTCCTCGCGACGGCGCCTGGCGAACTCGACGATCAGGATCGCGTTCTTGGCCGCGAGGCCGATCAGCATGACGAAGCCGATCTGCGAGTAGACGTCGATCTGCATGCCGCGCAGCAAAAGCACCACGAAGGCGCCGAACAGAGCGAGCGGCACGGCGAGCAGCACCATGAAGGGCATCGCCCAGCTTTCATACTGCGCCGCCAGGATCAGGAAGACGAAGACGATCGCCAGCCCGAACACGACCGAGGCGATCGATCCGGCCTTGAGCTCCTGGAAGGTGATGCCGGTCCATTCGTAGCCGAAGTCGCGCGGCAGCACGTTCGCTGCCGCCCGCTCCATGGCCGCCACCGCCTGACCGGACGAGAAGCCGGGGGCAGCACCGCCATTGATCAGGGCCGAGGCATTGTTGTTGTAATGCGGCACGGTCTCGGGTCCGACGATCGGCACCAGCTTGCCCAGCGTGCTCAGCGGCACCATGCCGCCCGACGCGTTGCGCACATAGAGCCTGGAGATGTCGGTGGCGTCGGCGCGCGCGTCCTTGTCGGCCTGGATGGTCACGCGGAAGGTGCGGCCAAATAGGTTGAAGTCGTTGACGTAGAGCGAGCCGAGATAGATCTGCAGCGTGTTGAACACATCGGGCAGGTTGAGGCCGAGAAGCTTCGCCTTGCTGCGGTCAAGGTCGTAGTTGAACTGCGGCGTCGAGGTCGAGAAGGACGAGAACAGCTGCTGCGGATTGAGCTCGGGCTGCTTGCGCGCCTCCGCGATCAGCGCCTGCGTCACATCGTTCAGCGCAGCGCTGCCGCGTCCCGACAGATCCTCCACCTGGAACTCGAAGCCGCCGGTGGTGCCGAGGCCCGGGATCGACGGTGGATCGAAGGACAGCGCGAACGCATCCGGCATCTGCAAGAGCTTGCCGCGCACCTGTTCGACCAGTTTCGAGGCGCTCTGGTCAGGCCCGCGCTCATCCCAGGGCTTCAGGATGGCGAACTCCACCGCCGAGTTCGACTGCGCGGCGCTGGTGAGGAAGTTCAGACCGCTGATCGAGCCGACGATGTCGACGCCGGGCGTGTTCTGCAGGATGTCGCGCGCCTTCTGCGCC
>NZ_RZSB01000210.1:0-8306 GCF_004023285.1 Mesorhizobium sp. M2A.F.Ca.ET.067.02.1.1 | reverse complement strand
ACCTCGTCCAGCTCTACACCGGCATGATCTATGCCGGCCCGGCGCTGCCCGGGCGCATCGTGGCCGGCATGGCGCGGTTCATGGAGCGGCAACGGCTCAAATCTATTGGCGAACTGCGCGATACCGGTTGCACAGACTGGTCCAAAAAACTCTGATAAGCTCCCACGAAATCGGGAGGACAGCCATGGCTGAGGTTCTGAGCTCCGTCGTAGAGTCGATCGGTCGAACTCCATTGGTCCGGCTCGAAAGGCTGACGGCGCAAGCGGGCGTCAAAGGCGAAATCCTCGCCAAGCTGGAATATCTTAATCCGGGCTTTTCCAAGAAGGATCGCGCGGCGCTTGGGATAATAGAGGAGGCCGAAAAGTCCGGCGCAATCAAGCCGGGGCAAACGGTGGTCGAGCTTACCTCCGGAAACATGGGCACGGGCCTCGCGATCGTCTGCGCCGTCAGGGGTTACCCTTTCGTCGCGGTGATGTCGAAGGGCAACTCCGAAGAGCGCGCCCGCATGATGGCGGCGCTCGGCGCGGAAGTGATCCTCGTGGACCAGTTGCCGGGATCGGTGCCGGGGCAGGTCTCGGGTGGCGATCTGGCGCTTGTCGAGCAGGCCACCAAGGCGGTGACGGAGGAACGAGGCGCATTTCGCGGCGATCAGTTCCACCGCGACGGGAACTGGCTTGCGCATTATCACGGGACCGGACCGGAAATTTGGGACGCCAGCCATGGCGCCGTCGATGCATTCGTCGACTTCATCGGCTCGGGCGGCACCTATGCCGGGGTGGCGAAGGCGCTCAGGAACGCAATCCCCTGATCAAGTGCTTCATCGTCGAGCCCGAGGGCGCAGCGGCGGCCGCGGGCGAGACGGTCACCCGACCCGAACACCCCATTCAAGGCGGCGGCTACGCCATGCCGGACCTGCCGTTTCTGAAAAACGCGCCCGTCGATGGCTATCTTCAGGTTTCCGGCGACGAGGCACGCGAGACCGCGCGCCTGCTCGCGCGCAGCGAAGGTATCTTCGGCGGCTTCTCGTCCGGAGCGAATGTCGCCGCCGCGCTGCGTCTCCTACGCGGCGATCAATCGGGCAAGACGATCGCCGTCGTGATTTGCGATTCCGGGCTGAAGTACCTCTCGACCGACCTCTGGAGCTGAGAAACGCCGGCGCTCGGCCGGCGCCGAACAATCGGCGCCTAAAACGCCGTTCGTACCCTGAGCCTCAGCACCGCGAGCAGGCTCAATCCACGCACCAGCAGGAAGACATGCAGCGACGCCCATAGCCCGTTGTTGCCGAAGGCGGGCGCCAGCGTGATCAGCGCGGCGCTGAAGACGAGGAACGACAGGAGCATCATGTTGCGCATGTCGCGCGACCAGGTGGCGCCGATGAAGACGCCGTCCATCTGGAACGCCAGCACGCCGCTCAGCGCCGTGAAGGCCGCCCATGGCAGATAAATGTCGGCGACTTCGCGGACCTCGGGCGAGGTCGTGACCAGCGCCACAAGGCTCGCGCCAGCGGTCAGCAGGATAAGGCTGGCGCCGGCCGCGAGGCCAAAACCCCAGATCAGCGTCAGCCGCACGGCCTGCCTGAAGGGAGCAGGCGCCTGCGCGCCGATGGCGCGGCCGGCCAACTGTTCGGCGGCGGTGGCGAAGCCGTCGAGGAAATAGCCGGCGATCAGGAAGAAGTTCATCAGCACGGCGTTGGCGGCAAGCGTCACCGTGCCGAATTGCGCACCCTGCCTGGTGAACAGCGCGAAGGCGGCAAGCAGCGAGAAGGAGCGGATCATGATGTCGCGGTTCAGCGACAGCATGCGCCGGTAAGCCGGCAGATCGAGGATGCGGCGACGCGACGGCCGCTCCAGCTTGCGGAAGCGGTTGAGCACGATGGCAAGGCCAAGCAGCATGGCCAGGAACTCGCCGGTGACCGTCGCCCAGGCGACGCCGGCAACACCCCAGCCGAGCTCGAGGCCGAGCAGGAAACAGAGCACGATGTTGATGCCGTTGAGCACCGCCTGCAGCATCAGCCCAAGCCCGCCCTCGCCGCGTCCAAGCACGTAGCCCAGTATGGCGTAGTTGATCAGCGAGAAGGGGGCGGCGAGCAGCCTGATGCGGATATAGACCGACATGGCCGCGCTGACGCTCGGCTCGGCGCCCATGAACCATTGGCCGGCCACGGCAAAGAGCGGCGCAAGTGCCGCAAGAATGACGCCCGCGACGACCGCGATCAGCACGGCGCGCCACAGCACTGCCTGCTCTTCCAGCGCATCGCCGCGCCCGAAGGCCTGGGCGACAAGGCCAGTGGTGCCGGAGCGCAGGAAGTTGAAGGTGGTGAAGACGACGTCGAAGACCAGAGATCCCGCCGCCAGGCCGCCGAGCAGGGCCGCGTCGCCGAACTGGCCGACCACCGCGGTGTCGACGATGCCGAGCAGCGGCGTCGTCAGATAGGCAAGCGTCATCGGCACGGCGATCGCCAGCACCGAGCGATTGGTGACGGCGAAAGATCTGGCGTTGGCTTGTGTTACGTCCAAGGGGATTGCTGCCCGGCTGATACGGCTTGATCGAGGACCCGATGTGCGCCAGTTTGCCTGCCTCATGCAACCATCATCCGCCGGGCTGACTACCGAATTTTCTGTTGTTTTTAAGCAATTCCGGACGGAAAACCGTTTCACACTTTTCCTGGAATTGCTCCAGACTTGGCTCAGACCTCCCGATCCATGCCGCTGCAGATCGCCCATCACCCCGACTATGACGCCGGCTTCGCCGTCAACCATCGCTTTCCGATGAGCAAATATCCGCTTTTGATGGAGGCCTTGCGCATGCGCGGGCTGGCCGCGCCGGGTGCGCTTTCGATGCCGGAACCGGCGCCGGCATCACGATTGAAGCTTGCCCACGCAGCCGAGTATGTCGACCAGGTGATCGCCTGCCAGGTGCCTGAGAAGATAGAGCGCGAGATCGGCTTTCCTGTCGGCCCGCGCGTGTCGCTGCGGGCTCAACTCGCCACGGCGGGCACCGTGCTGGCGGCCAGGCTGGCGCTGAAACACGGCATTGCCTGCAACGCCGCCGGCGGCAGCCATCACGCCAGGCGCGCGCAAGGCGCCGGCTTCTGCACCTTCAATGATGTCGCCGTCGCCGCGCTGGCGCTGCTGGCCGAGGGCGCGGTCGAAAACGTGCTGATTGTCGATCTCGACGTGCATCAGGGCGACGGCACGGCGGACATTCTCAACGACGAGCCTCGCGCCTTCACCTTTTCCATGCATGGCGAGCGCAACTATCCGGTGCGCAAGATCGCTTCCGACCTCGACGTCGCACTGCCGGACGGCACGGGCGACGACGCCTATCTCGACCGGCTCGCCGCCATCCTGCCGGAACTATCCGCACAAAGGCATTGGGACATCGTCTTCTACAATGCCGGCGTGGATGTGCATGCCGAGGACAGGCTCGGCCGGCTGGCGCTGAGCGACGATGGCCTCCTCGCCCGCGAAGACATGGTCATCGGTCATTTCCGTAACCACCGCGTTCCGCTGTGCGGCGTCATCGGCGGCGGCTACTCGACCGACGTGCCGGCGCTGGCCGCGCGCCATGCGATCCTGTTCGAGGCCGCCTCGCGATATGCGTAATGGGACGCTAGGCTATTTCCGATAGCTGGCGATCCTGAGCAGGATGAACACAGGAACGACGATCGCCGCGCCGAGCAGGATATAGCCGAGGAAGCGGTCGATGGCGTGGAAGCCGAGATTCCACAAATCGACGAAGAACTGGCGGATACCGTAGAAGACATCCATCGGCGACCAGCCGAAGGCATGCATGACGAGGCCGACGAGAAAGGAGACCACGAGCAGCTTCAGGAACACCCTGAGCGGCGTGTCGCCAAGAAAGCGCGTCAGTGCGGACAAGGCCATCCTCCGGTTCGAGCCGCCTGATTCGGCGGCGCGGTATCAGAGATACGCATTCCGCGGAAAGGCATCAAGGAATGGAGCCACCGGCTCCGTTTTGCCGATTGCTTGAGGCGGCGCCATCATGGTAACGAGGGCTCGCGCGGGTATGATGTAATGGTAGCCTGTCAGCTTCCCAAGCTGAACGCGCGGGTTCGATTCCCGCTACCCGCTCCAGCTTGTGCCGAAAGGTTTGAGCTTGCCTGTGACCTCGCTGAGAATAAGCGGTTTTACAGGTAGTTTTACAACTTGCGTTCTCGATTCGGCCTCGCCTCGCCTAGCTTCGCTTCTCGAACCATTTACGGTAGCGGCGATAGATAGCGCCAGCGTTCACTGGCTCACGGGGCCGAAGTGGCACTGATTGCGGCTTGGCCATGCTGTATTCCACCGGCTTTCGTCCGTCGCAAATCTCCTTCAGATTGCTGACGAATAGCGACACATCGCCAAAATAGTTCGGATACATCTGGACCAACTTGTTGATCTTCCCGACTTCCACCACGACGACCTTGTCGTCGTCCTGGCCGGACGCGATCCGGAATTCCGCCTCTCCAGGCTCTTGGGTGGCCACAATGATACTGTCGTATCCTTCAACCATAACCGTGCGGTCTTTGCGGTACCGGATCAGGAAATATTTCCCGGCGTCGTAGCGATTGGTTTCCGCGAAGTGCGGGCGTTTTTGACGTTCTCAAGCACGCTGGTAGCGCGTAGCTGTCGATCGAGTTCGCGCAACTCTGGCGCGCCGCGATTCCATAGCCGACGCTTCATGGAGGCGACGAACGGCGCATCAAGGCATCTATAGAAGATTGTGCCGCCGAAACCGCTCGCAATCAGCATCACCAGTGTCGTGGCGGCCAACCCGATATTTGAGGCGGCGATACCCGTTACAATAGCCAGCTTCCCGATGAACTGAGAATAAAGGGATGGATGAGGTAAATCGCATAGCTCGCGTCGCCCTGTCTCATCAAAAACCCGCGCCCGACGGTCAGTCCGCGCCGCTCCAACCCTACCGCAGACACAACCAGCAATGCCGCGGCGACGATCACGATTACATGACCTGGGGATGTCTTCGTGACATCCGGAAGCGTGTCGACAGTCGCAAGGCCCAGCACCGATATTGCCATCAAACCGAATGCCGCGAAACATGTCAGCGATATGCGGGCCTCCGAAACATGGATGAGTATGCCGAGCATGAACGCCAGGAGCAATTCCGAGAACAAGTATCGTAAGTATGCGTCGGATGAATACTGTCCAAATATCATAAGCACTGAAAGAACAAATAACACCGACACCTTTCTGTATATAATTGGTTTCAGATAGAGTGTTAGAAAAAATATGAAATAGAATACCATTTCAAATTCGAGAGTCCAGCCGACAAAGAGGATCGGCCGCAATATATGACCGGAGGCATCCAATTCGGGTAGCAAGAACAGCGAACAGAGAAAGTGTTCTAGACTGATGTCATGCAGGCCGAAAAGCATGAAGCCGGTTTGGACGATGGCCACCGCAAACAAGGTCAGCAGCCAATAACTCGGGACTACTCTAAACAGTCGGTTTTGAATAAATCGTGACGGAGAAATCCCCGAAATATCGGTTGTCTTCGACATGATATAGCCGCTTATCACGAAGAAGATTTCAACGCCGGTGGCGCCGATGTTGATGGACATAGGTGCCCGGCCAACGCCGATGTAGTGGTCGCAGCTGAAAATTATGTGATGGATGACGACGCCATACGCCGCAATTGCCCGCAACGCCTGGATGTTGGCATTGACAGCGATTGTTTCATTCCTGTCGGGGCTAGCCACCAAGTCCCTCCGCGAACTTTCGCCACTCAGCGCGGCGAGACGGGTTCAGCTCGACCATTGCAGCATCCTCAAGGCGGCGCAATTCAGCCTTTTGGTTGCCGACCGCCTAACGCCATTGAGGGTCCTTGCGCGGCCCGGCGCTGTCTGTGACACAACCAGATTCTCGGCGCCCAGGAACCGGCGACGAACTTCAATCGATCGTGGGGACGTATGCGGCCGAACGATACCGCTCGATCCGCTTCGATCGTTTGACAGATTCCCGGTAAACCTATGGATTTGGTTTGGGACGATTTTGCTCGGTTTTACCGGCAAGCAATTGGAATCCCGACGAAAGGGCTAGCTTCCCAAGCTGAACGCGCGGGTTCGATTCCCGCTACCCGCTCCAGTCTCCCCAACCTGCTTGCTTCAATATCGTGGCGCGCTGCTGCGGGACACTGGCAGGTCTCCAAACACGGGATCGGGTCTTGCACGATTCGTGCAGGACCCGATGCTCCGCAGTCTTTGTCGTCGCCTGAACTACAGCCAGATATTGATCCAGTAGCGCTCGCGCCAGCAGCGGCGGCGCCAGCGGCCATGACGCCAGTAGCGGCGGCAGACGTGCCTCCAGCCGCGCCGACGGCGACGCCGGCGATGGCGCCAGCGCCAATCTCCGTAATAATGACGCCGGTGGGAGACCAGCTCCACTTCGGCCGGATCGTCGCCTTCGAGGACCGCGTTGTCCGGCTTGTCGAGTTCGTCCAGGATCCCGTTGCCGCCGGGAATGCCGGCAACAGCCTTGCCGGGTCCGGCCAGGCTAGCAAGTGCCGCCGCCCCCGCAACGCCAAGCATTCCAGTCAGAAACAACCGACGTTCCATCAAAAAACCTCCCAAGCTGTTGAGCCTCGGCAGCTCTTCCCTCAGCCGCAACGGGCTCCAGCGAGCGACCGATCGGTTTGAACGTAGAAGTAGCGTTCTCGTTCCATCACCCCACCTCGCGCAAGATGAAGTCGTGCAGCATTTTGGCGGCCGGCGAGAGCACGCGGTTCTTGACCGTGATCAGGCTATAGGGCCGGACCTCGATATCGAACTCGGTCTGAACCACGTCGATGGCGCCGGCCAGCCCGTCGGCACCCTGGATGAACCTGGCGACCTGGATCGAGACCGGCGCGATGGCGTCGGACTGCGCCACCATCACCAAAGTGAGCAGCAGCGACGAGGTGTTGAGGATGCGGTCGGGCAGCGCGATGTCGCGGTTGAGGAAGTTGCTTTCCATCGCCTGGCGCAGCGGCGAGCCGCCGGACTGGAAGACCCAGTCATAAGCTGCCGTGTCTTCCAGCTTCACCGCCTTGCCGCTCGCCAGCGGGTGGCCGCGGCGCACGATGAGGCAGGCCTTCTCGACGCCGATGACGCGCGATTCGAAGAGCCGCGGGTTAAGGTCGTCGGGAATGCGCGCGATGATGAAGTCGTGGCGCGACGCGATCAGCTCGCGGGCGAGCACGTTGGAGGTCTCGACCTGCATGGTGATCTCGATGCGCGGATAGATGCGGCGGATTTCGCGAATCGCCGGCACCGCCAACTCGATTGCCGGCGCCGTCACGGCGCCGAGGAACACGGAGCCGCCCTTGCCGGCCTTGAGCTCGGAAATCTCGCGATCGGCCTCGCGCATTTCGAGCAGGATAGAACGGGCGCGCCGCGCGAGCGCCTTGCCATAAGGGGTCAGCGTCACGCCGCGCGGCAGCCGCTCGCACAATCTGACGTCGAGCACGGCCTCCATCTCGGCAATCATGCGCGAGGCGGCCGGCTGCGAGATGTTCATGACCTGCGCGGCCGCGCTCACCCGTCCGTGATCGTCCAGCGCGGTGATCATGCGCATGTGGCGGAGGCTCAGGCCGCTGCGCAGCAGCGTCTCGCCGTCTCCCGGCGGCTTCTCGTAAACACCTGAAATCGCACCGAAATCTTGCATTGCCGCCATGATCCTGAACCTTCCCAGCGGGTTTCCTTCAATCCCCTTAAGCTATATCAGTTTCGGTATAGCAACCACCGAAGATCGCATTTGACAGTTATGTCAAAGGGCCACACCCTTCGCGCGTTCCGAGGCGCAGGGGTCGGTAACGAGCGAATTCGTATCGATTGAAACTGCGTCGCGGGGCCGATTGGGAGGATACCGGAGATCGATAAAGCCGACAGAGGCGCGCCAGCGCATCTGCTCGACTGCGCGGCCCGCGAAGCCCCGAGGTGTCGCGTCCATCAACCAGGGAGAGTAATCGTGAAGATCATCAAGACACTGGCCGCCGTCGCGGCCCTTGGCGTCGCTGCCATGACCTATTCGGCACACGCGGCCGACAAGGGCCTCATCGGCGTGCTGATGCCTACCAAGACCTCGCAGCGCTGGATCAACGACGGCGATGCCGTCAAGTCCCAGCTCGAGAAGCTCGGCTACACCGTCGACTTGCAATACGCGCAGGACGACATCCCGAACCAGCTCAGCCAGCTGGAAAATGAAATCACCAAAGGCCCGAAGGCGCTGATCATCGCCTCGATCGACGGCACCACCATGGCGGACGCGCTGCAGAAGGCCAATGATGCCGGCGTGGTCACCGTCGCC
>NZ_RZSB01000020.1:0-25662 GCF_004023285.1 Mesorhizobium sp. M2A.F.Ca.ET.067.02.1.1 | reverse complement strand
CCCGATGCCGGTGCGGTGCGACTGGAAGCCGATCTTGATCGGCGCCGAGCTCTGCGCCTGGCTGTAGCGGACGAAGCCGGGCGCCAGCGCAAGGCCCGCGCCGGCGGCGATGCCCTTCAGCGCGGTGCGGCGCGACAGCGTCGTCTTGGAGAGATCGAAAAATCCGTTCTTGTCAGCCATGTCGGTTCCCCTGTTTTTTCAGTCTTGACCAGCGATAAGGCGGCTAATCCATCCCGTTCCGAAGGATGGAAAAATTGCATGTGTACAAACTAAATCACCAAAGCTTTGGCATGGCAAGCGAGCTTTACCCGACGGCATCGTTGGCACGCTTTGTGTCATCCGGCGGTCGGCGTGGCAAGCAACCAAAGCCCGAAGATCGTGTAGGCGATCATCAGCAAGGTGAGTGGCAATTGACTGAGCGCTGCGCGCGACGGCTGTTTGTAGAGACGCCAGGCAAGGCCATGCGCGACGAGCACGGCCAGCACATGGCCGCCGATGATGACGCCGGCCTGCAGATTCCAGAGCCACCAGGCCGACTCGGCGCCGGCGACGACGCCGGCCTCGACCATCCTATTGGCGGTGCCGAACAGGTCCCAGCCGAGCGCGAACGGGTCGGAGAGCGCGACCAGCGCATACTGGCCGTCGACCAGCAGCACCGCGAGGTAATGCGCGATGTGATAGGCAAGCGCGATCGGCACGATCGACCAGACCAGCAGGCCGGCCGCGTCGCCGAAAGAATGTTTGTCGCCGGCGAGGCGCTGGCCGAGAAAGACGGCCAGGGCGAACACCGCCGCCAGCAAGGCGAAGGTGAGCACCAAGCCAAAACTGCCGATGCCGATCAGCGCGGTGCGGCCGGGATATTCCAGCGGATTGACACCGAACAGGCCGAGCCAGAAGAAGGTTTTCGACAGGCCGTCGAAGGACACCGACGACAGCGCCAGCAGGAGGAAAGCCGTGCCGCTTGGCGGCAGTGGCTCCGCGGCGAGTAATTTGGCGCCCGGCCAGCAGAGTTTCAGCCGGCCTTCGTCACGCTCGAATGGCGCGAAGCGGCCGACCATCGAGAAAAAAACGGTCAGGAACTCGCCGCGCTTGCTCCAGGCGTCGCAGCCGAAGGTGAGCATGGCGATGAAGCTCGCCAGCCAGTAGAGGCCGGCGGCAAAGGCGAGGCGGGCCGGATCGTCGGGGGCGGGATCGATCAGCTCGAACCAGGCGAAGGCTAAGAACAGCACGAAGGCCGGCCAGTAGCCGAGCCAGTTGGGCAGGCGCGATCGGTTTGCATCGTCCGCAGGAAGGCCGAAGACGCGAGAGGCGACACGCCACGGCACGTACCATGGGTTGAGCCATACCCAGAGATCGCCGAGCAAGCCCTGCAGCAGCGTGAAGCCTGCCCAGAGCAGCGTCCAGATCACCAGCGGCAGCGGGTTGGAGAGCGGATCGCGGCTGCCGAGAAAGCCGGCGGCGACGAGAAGTATGAAGCCGGCAAAGGAAATCAAGCCGAAGAGGGTGCGCGGAGCATCGCCGAAGGTGAGCATGGGCAAGCGCCGGCGCCAGAAGCGGTCGAGGGCGGCGGGCGGCAGCAGCGCCAGGACGAGGAAGCTGACGGCCACGGCCAGCGCGCCGCCGGCGATGTAGTAGCCGGTCGGGAGAAGCAGGACGTGACCGCGATCGGAGGCGTGGGCGAATGCGGGGGTGGGGAGAGCAGCGGGGAAAGCGAGAGAGAAGGCTAACCTGCGGCGACGGCGTTCTACGGCCCCCCTCTCTGTCCTGCCGGACATCTCCCCCTCAAGGGGGGAGATTAGCAGTTTCAGCGCCGGTTCTTCCTTCGCAACGTCGAAGGTTGGCGAAAGCGGAGACACAAGCTTAATCTCCCCCCTTGAGGGGGAGATGTCCGGCAGGACAGAGAGGGGGGCGAAGGAACTCGACCTATCCAGCCTCGCAGGACCGCTCGACGATGCCACAGGGAGCCGCCCTCTACACCTTCACCAACTGCTCCACCCTGCCCTTCTCGCCAAAGATGCGCAGATACCGCTTGATTTCCTTCTCATCCCCTGTCGCCTTGGCGGGATTGTCCGACAGCTTCACCGCCGGCCGTCCATTGGCTTCCGTCACCTTGCAGACCAGCGAGATCGCGTCGAGGCTGTCAGTCTCCGTCGGGGCGCAGCCTTCGAAATCATTGGTGAGGTTGGTGCCCCAGCCGAAGGACATGCGCACCTTGCCGCGGAAGTGCCTGTAGGTCTCCTCAATGGTCTCGACCTCAAGGCCGTCGGAGAAGATTAGCAGCTTCTGCTTGGGGTCCTTGCCCCTCTTGCGCCACCAGTCGATGATCTTCTCGCCGCCCTCGATCGGCGGCGCGCTGTCAGGGCGGAAGCCGGTCCAGTCGGCGACCCAGTCCGGCGCCTCGCGCAGGAAGGAGTCCGTGCCGAAGGCGTCGGGCAGCACGATCAGGAGATTGCCGCCATAATAGCGCTGCCAGTCCTGCAGCACCTTGTAGGGCGACTGCCGCAACTCCTCCTCGGAGTTGGCAAGAGCCCCAAACACCATCGGCAGTTCATGGGCGTTGGTACCCAAAGCCTCGAGGTCGTTGTCCATGGCCAGAAGCACGTTGGAGGTGCCGGTGAAGGCATCACCGATGCCTTCCTTCAACGCCTCGACGCACCAACGCTGCCAAAGGAAAGAGTGACGGCGTCTTGTGCCGAAGTCGGAAATGCGGATGCCAGGCAGCGCCTTCAGCCGCTCGGTCTTGGCCCACATCTTGGCCTTGGCGCGAGCATAGAGCACATCGAGCGCGAAGGGGCCGAAGGAACGCATCGCCGCGCGGGAACGCAGCTCGTTGATGATGGCCAAAGCCGGGATTTCCCAGAGCGTGGTGTACATCCAGGGGCCGGGGAAGGAGAGCACGTACTGGCCGTCGCGCCGCGACAGCTCGTAGGCGGGCAAGCGGAAATCCTCTAGCCATGCGAGGAATTCCGGCTCGAAGATCTGTTTGCGGCCGTAAAAAGTGTTGCCGCCCAGCCAGATCATCTCCTTTTTCGAAAAGCGAAGCGTGCGGGCATGGTCGAGCTGCTCGCGCAATTCTCCTTCGTCGATCTCGTCGGCCAAGCGCACCGAGGTCGTGCGGTTGATCAAGGTGAAGGTGGCGTCGACCTTGGGATACATGCCCCAGATCATCTGCAGCATCAGAAGCTTGTAGAAATCGGTGTCCAGCAGGCTGCGGACGATCGGGTCCAGCTTCCAGGTGTGGTTGTAGACGCGCCGCGCTATGTCAGTCTTTGCCATGCTTCCTCACCCATGAAGCACGACGCACTCAAACGCGGGCGCCAAGCTTCAAGTCCTTGTTCGAGCAACTCCGCTTGGAAGACCGTCGCGCGGTTTTCCTGGAATGCCTCAGCCAACTGCCTCTTAGCATTGTATTTTCGAACGCGCTCCCCGCTTTGCAAGCTGGCCCGACAAAAAGCGGCTATGCAAGTCCAGCCGTCAGGACAGGGCCCTGGCGCCGATAACCTTCAGCGCGGGACGTTTCCTGCGGCTCGGCACGCGGCCGGCCACGGGGGCATCGGCGCGGGCCTCGTCCTGCTCCTTCTCCGCGAACAGCCAGTCGATGAACAGCTGGACGATCGGCGCCGATCGCATCTCGTTGCGGCAGACGACGTAGAAATCGTCGACCGCCGGCACCGAGAGCGTGAAGGGCGCGACGAGCATGCCCCTGGCAAGCAAGGCGCGCGCAGTCACCGAGTCGCCGAGCGCGACACCGTGGCCATGCACGGCGGCCTCCGTCGCCATGCGCGCATCGCCCAGACGGTGGCGGCGGCCGCGCTCGAGATCGAGCGCATCGGCGGCGGCCAGCCAGGTGTGCCATTCACGGCCATCGTCGCCATGCAGGAAGACGTGATCGGCGAGGTCGCGGACGCTGCGGATCGGCCGGTTGTTGATCACCGTCGGGCTGACCACGGGAAACAATTCCAGCCCGGACCATTTGCGTATCCAGCAGTCGCTCCAGCCACCGTCGCCATAATGCACGCAGACGTCGATATCCCCGGCGCGGATGTCCTTGGGATCGTTGGACGGGATCAGCGTCAGCTGGATGTCGGGATATTGCGCCGTGAAGGAGCCGAGCCGTGGCGTCATCCAAAGCAGCAGAAGCGCCGGCACACAGGACACCGACAGCGTGCCGGCACTCGCCGGCCGCGTCATGCGCTGCGTGGCGGCGGCGATGCCTTCAAAGGCAGTCGAAACCGCCGGCAGGAATTCGGCGCCATGCGGCGTCAGCTTCACCCGCCGGCCGGTGCGCTCGAAGAGTTTCACGCCGAGCGATTGCTCGAGCGCCTTGATCTGGTGGCTGACGGCGCCATGCGTGACATTGAGCTCACCCGCCGCCTTGGTCAGCGAGGCGTGCCGCGCCGTGGCCTCGAAGGCGCGCAGCGGGTTCAGCGGCGGCAGGCGCTTGGCCATGGGAGGGCTCCTACGTTGTGAGATTTTCTCACAATCAAGACCCTAACAATATCAATTGATTTTTCAATGCCGCTGCCCGACACTTTTGCCCGGAACAGCTTCAAGAGACGTGGAATCCGCAAGGACAGCGAGCAACGATCCAGCCGGCAAGGGGCTGGATCCGTGGCTGGCCTGGCAAATCGTCCGTGCGGGCGGCAAGCACAGGAGGACCGGACATGGGTTACGATCGCGGCAAGCTCGAAGCGTTGCGCCGCAAATATGGCGAGAGCCATGGCGGCGAGATGTTCGACCCGAAATTCCGCAAGGTCGCCGACAAGATCTTCAACAAGTCGGGCACGCGGCTTGCCCCCTATTCCGGCATCCCGACCTTCCTCGCCGCGCCATATCGCGAGATCGCCGCCGAGAACCCGGATTTCGGCGACCTGCAGGTGGCGATGATCGGCGTGCCGATGGATCTCGGCGTCACCAATCGGCCCGGCTCCCGCTTCGGGCCACGCGCGCTGCGCGCCATCGAACGCATCGGGCCATACAATCATGTGCTGGAATGCGCGCCGACGCATGAGCTGCGCGTCGCCGATATCGGCGACACGCCGTTCCGCAGCCGCTACCGGCTGGAGATCAGCCACGAGGACATCGAAAAGCGCACCAACCAGATCGTCGATGCCGGCGTGCTGCCGCTCTCGGTCGGCGGCGACCACTCGATCAGCCATCCGATCCTGAAGGCGGTCGGCAAGAAGGCGCCGGTCGGCATGATCCATATCGACGCCCATTGCGACACCAGCGGGCTGTTCGACATGACCAAGTTCCACCATGGCGGACCGTTCCGCAACGCGGTGCTGGACGGCGTGCTCGATCCGTCGCGAACGATCCAGATCGGCATCCGCGGCTCGGCCGAATATCTGTGGGAGTTCACCTACGAGTCCGGCATGACGGTCGTGCATGCCGAGGAGGTGACCGGCCTCGGCATCCCGGCCATCATCGAGAAGGCGCGCCAAATCGTCGGCGATGGCCCGACCTACATCTCCTTCGACGTCGACAGCATCGACCCGGCCTTCGCGCCGGGCACCGGCACGCCGGAAGTCGGCGGGCTGACGACGCGCGAGGTGCTGGAGCTGCTGCGCGGCCTGAAGGGCCTCAACATCGTCGGCGGCGACGTCGTCGAGGTGGCGCCGCAATACGACTCCACCACCAACACCGCCCATGTCGGCGCGCAGGTGCTTTTCGAGATCCTGAGCCTCATGGTGTTCAGCCCGGCGATCAAGAAGGGCTAAGACTTCTTAATTTCACGCAATTCCGGACGGAAAACCGCGTCACACTTTTCCTGGAATTGCTTAGCCAATACGGCCGCCGCGCTGGAGCCGGCGGCCGGTTTCAACAACAAGCTTCCAGCAGGGGAATAACCATGACTCTTTGCAATGCACTGAAAACCGCCATCGCGGCAGCCATGATGCTCGGCGCTGCCGGTCTCGCCACCCAGGCCAAGGCCGACGCCGTCGACGACATCACCAAGGCTGGCGCAATCAATGTGGGGATCTTCTCGGACTTCCCGCCCTTCTCCTCGGCCAGCGCCGATATGAGCATCAAGGGCTATGACATCGACGTCGCGCAGGCGATCGCCGATTCGCTCAAGGTGAAGCTCAACCTGGTCAGCGTCACCGGCCAGAACCGCATCCCGTATCTCACCGACAAGCGCGTCGATATCCTGATGAGCGTCGGCTACTCCAAGGAGCGCGAGCAGGTGATCGACTTCGCCGCCGCCTACGCGCCCTATTACATCGCCGTCATCGGACCGAAAGCAACGGCGGTGAAGGGCAAGGAAGACCTCGCCGACAAGTCGATCGCCGTCAACCGCGGCACGCTGGAAGATACTTCGTTGACGGAAGCGGCGCCCGCTTCCGCCGATATCCGCCGCTTCGACAACTACAATTCCGTCATCCAGGCCTTCATCTCCGGCCAGACGCAGCTGATGGTAGTCGGCAACGATGTCGGCGCTCAGGTGCTGGCCAAGCAGGACGCGCTGCAGCCGGAGCAGAAGTTCCAGCTGCTTACCTCGCCCTCGCATATCGGCCTCAACAAGAACGAGGACCGGCTGAAGAAGGCGGTGAACGACGCTGTGGCCAAGATGCTCGCCGACGGCAAGCTGGATGAGAGCTCGAAGGCCTGGCTGAAGACGCCGCTCAACCCCGACAATCTCAAGGATTGATGCCGATCGGTTCGGCGCCGTAACAGGAGCCGAGCCGCTCTCCCTTTTGTTTTCACGCAATTCCGAACGGAAAACCGCTTCACACTTTTCCTGGGATTGCTCTGGGTCAGGCACCTTCAACAAGGTCAATCGCCATGGGCTACAGCCTCGACTTCGGCTGGCTTGCGGGTGCGGCGGGCGTGATCGCGCGCGGCGCGGCGATGACGCTGCTTCTGATCGTCGTCACGACGTTCGCCGGCACGTTCCTCAGCATCCTGGGCGCCGCCGGCAAAAGAAACGGCCCGAAGCCGCTTCGGGCGACGATCGGCATCTATGTCGAGGTGATGCGCAACACGCCGTTCCTGGTGCAGCTCTTCTTCATCTTCTTCGGGCTGCCCAGCCTTGGCATAAGGCTGGATCCGATCCTGGCCGCGATGCTGGCGATGACGCTCAACATGGCGGCCTACACGATTGAAATCGTCGGCGCCGGGCTCGACGCCGTACCACGCGGGCAGACCGAAGCGGCACTGGCGCTCGGGCTGCGGCCACGCCAGGTGTTCGTCAAGATCGTGCTGCCACAGGCGCTGAAGGTGATCTATCCGGCGCTGACCAGCCAGATCGTCATCATGATGCTGGAATCGGCGGTTGTCTCGCAGATCGCGGTGCGCGAGCTGACCTATGAGGCCGATATGCTGCAAGCCCGCACTTTCCGCGCCTTCGAGACCTATTTCGTCGTGACGCTGGTCTATCTCGGCCTATCGATGGGGCTGCGCCGGCTGCTGGTCAGCGGCGGCCGTCGCGTTCTCGGAGCCGGCGTGTCATGATCGAGTTCACTCTCTGGGACATCGTGCGCAACCTCTTGCTCGCCGCGCGCTGGACGGTGCTTTTGTCGCTCGCCGCCTTCATCGGCGGCGCGCTGGTCGGGTTGGTGGTGCTGTTCTTCCGAATCGCCCGGAACAAATGGATCAAGCGGTTCGCTTCGGGTTACATCGCGCTGTTCCAGGGCACGCCGCTTTTGATGCAGCTCTTCCTGATGTTCTTCGGCATGCCGATGCTGGGGCTGCGCATCGAGCCGTGGACGGCGGCGGTGCTCGGCCTGACCTTCTTCGCCAGCGCCTATCTGGCTGAGATCTGGCGCAGCGGCGTCGACGCGCTGCCGAGGGGACAATGGGACGCCGGCGCCAGCCTCGGCCTGCATTATCTGCAGGAACTGCGGCTGATCATCCTGCCGCAGGCGTTCGCCATCACCCGCGCGCCGACCGTCGGCTTCCTGGTGCAGCTCATCAAATCGACGGCGCTGACCTCGATCATCGGCTTCGAGGAACTGGTCAGAACCTCCAACGCCATCAACAACGCGACCTTCGAGCCGTTCAAGGTCTACGGGCTGGTGGCGCTGATCTTCTTCGTCTTGTGTTTTCCGCTGACGCAATACGCACGGAGGCTGGAGCAGCGCGCAGGGGCGCACTGAGCCGGCGAAAGGCTGCCGACCGGACCGGCAGCCTTTGTCGATCAATGCCCGAAGGCGAGCTGTGGCGCGATGTGGTCGCGCCGGAGCCAGCGCGCGAGCAGCAGCGCCGCCACCACGGCCAGCCCCGAGGCCAGGCCGATCCAGATGCCGACGCCGTTCAGGCCGAAATGGAAGGCGAGCAGCACGCCGAGCGGCAGGCCGACGCCCCAATAGCCGATCGCCGCATAGATCATCGGCACCTTGGTGTCGTGCAACCCGCGCAGCATGCCGGCCGCGACCGCCTGGGCGCCGTCGAAAATCTGGAACAGCGCCGCGAACCCAAGGAAGGACACGGCAAGCGTAATCACCCTGGCATTGGCCGGATCGGCAAGATCGATGAAGGCACCGATCAGGAGATGCGGCCACAGAATCATCACCAGGCCCATCAGCGCCATGAAGGAGACGCCGATGACGAAAGCGGTCCAACCGGCGCGCGAAACGCCTTCCGGATTGCCGGCGCCATGCGCCAGGCCGACGCGGACCGTGACCGCCTGGTTGAGACCGAGCGGCACCATGAAGGAGATCGAGGCGATCTGGATGGCGATGGCATGGGCGGCCAGCGAATCCGCGTCGATCAGGCCCATGAGCAGGGCCGCCGCGTTGAAGATCGTCACCTCGAAGGCAAGGATGCCGGCGATCGGCATGCCGAGCCTGAGCAGGCCGCGGAAGCGCGGCCAATCGGAGCGCCAGAAACGGCCGAACAGACGGTAGCGGCGGAACTTCTTCTCGAGCATCACCACCGCCGCCAGGCCGACGAACATCAACGTGCTGGACAAAGTGGTGGCGAGGCCGGAGCCGGCAATGCCCATCGACTTGACGCCGAGATTGCCGAACATGAACACCCAGTTGAAGAAGGCGTTGCAGGCGACCGCGACGAAAACGATAATCAGCGCCCAGCCCGGCCGCTCCAGCGCCGAGATGAAGGAACGCAGCACGATATAACCGTAGAAGGGCAGCACCGCCCATTGCAGCCAATGCAGATAGATGCCGGCCTGATGCGCAAGCTCCGGCTTCTGGCCCATGGCCAGAAGAACCTCTTCGCCATGCGAGAGGAAGATCCAGATCGGGATCGAGATCAGGATCGCCAGCCACAGGCCCTGGCGCACGGTGCGGCGCAGGTCGCGCACAGAATGGCGGCGGCGGCCGAGCTCGGTCGCCATCATCGGCGAGGTCGCCAGCATCAGGCCGAGGCCGAAGATCAGCGGCATGAAATAGAGGTTGGAGCCCAGCGCGCCCGCGGCGAGCGTATCGGGCCCGAGCCGGCCCATCATCATGACGTCGGTCGCGGTCATGGCGGTCTGGCCGAGATTGGTCAGCACCATCGGCCAGGCGAGCGCGATCGTCGCCCTGATTTCCTGACGCCAAAGGTTTTCCGGCGCGAGAGCGCCGGTTTCGATCGCAGACATTGTTCCGCTCTTTCAGAACACGGCGCGTCGGCCAAAGGGCCGGAAGCCGCACAACAATGGCGCGAAATGGCGCCATTTGCGTCGCCTTGTGAACGAAATGCGACATGTTGGCAAGGGAGGAGGCCCGGCTAGCGATTGATCCAGGCGGAGCCGGGATTCAGCGACGCCTCTTTCATTTGCCGGCCTTGAACTGTTACGGATGGCCTGGGCATGCGCAGGCGCGTCATGCCGGGAGGAATGATGCCGTTCAGGCGCAGAAAAAACACGGCCGCGATCCCGCGCACGGCGCCTGCCTTCGAGCACATCGTGACGGAGGCGAGCGAGAGTTTCCTGTGGCGGCTGGACGATTATCCGTGGGAACGCAATGTCTGGAATTTCCATCCGGAATACGAAATCCACCTGCTCAGGAAATCGTCCGGCGTGGTGCTGGTCGGCGACCATATCGGCGAGTTCGGGCCGGGCTACCTGACCATCGTCGGCGGCGGGCTGCCGCATGACTGGGTGACGGCGGTGCAGCCCGGCGAGCTGATCGAGGGCCGCGATATCGTGCTGCAGTTCGATCCCGAGCGGCTGCGCGGTTCATCTGGGCTGCTGCCGGAACTGCGTGAGCTGGAGCCGTTCCTTGAGCGCTCGCTGCGCGGCATGGTCTTCCATGGCCGAACGGCGCTCGACGGCGCCGAGCTGATGGAACGGATGGGCGAGGTGCATGGGCTGGCGCGGTTCCGCATGTTCCTCGAGTTGCTCGAGCTTCTGGCCACCACCGACGAATACCAGCTTTTGTCTTCGCCGGACTTCTCCCCGCTGCTCGACGCGGAATCGCTCGACATTATCCAGCGCTCGCTGACCTACCTGTTCCAGCATTTCGCCGAGGACCTGAAGCTGCCGGACGTGGCTCAATTGGCCGGCATGAGCGAAAGCAGTTTTTCGCGCTTCTTCCAGAAGAACACCGGCAATTCCTTCAGCGATCACCTCGCCAAGCTCAGGCTCTGGCAGGCCTGCAAGCTGCTCGCCGACACCGAGATCCCGATCACCGACATCTGCTTCCAGGTCGGCTACATGAACATCTCCAACTTCAACCGCGCCTTCCTGCGCAAGCACAAGATGACGCCGTCATCCTATCGCAAGCTGTCGCGGCAGCGCCTGACGCTAAGGGCGTAGGACAGCCGAGAGCCGAATGCTCCGATGGCACTGATACTCGTGTGACGAGCAGACTCTGCCCGTGCCATCTTTTGCGCCGCACAATGCATAAAAGTACAGGTCTGCTGCAACGGGGCTTCTAGCCTCGCCCTCTCCAACTGCTCATTTTGGCGACGGGTGGAAGGTCCTACGGGCGACGGTGAGGGTCGCTTAGCCAAGGATCTGCCGCTTTTCGCGAGTGTTCCTGGAGGAGAAAACCAATGAATTCAAACCGGCTCGCTGCCAGCCTCGGCGCAGCGTTCGTGCTTACCGCTTCCGTGTCAACCGCAGCACTTGCCCAGGCGCCCGTCTGCTCGGCACCGGTCAAGGTGCTGGCGCAGCCGCGCGACGGCCTGACGCTTCTGGAGGACTCCAAGGACGAGTTCAAGAAGCTCTCCGGCGCCTCGTTCCAGATCGACTACCTCAACGAGAACGACCGCCGCGCCAAGTCGCGCGCCGATGCCTCTACCGTCGGCAATTACAACGTCTACTATGTCGACGAGGCCAATGTGGCGCTGTTCGCCTCCTCGGGCTGGATCGTGCCGCTGACCGATTATTACCCGGCCGACTACGACTACGCCGATTTCGATCCCGGCCGCCAGAAGGTCGCCACCTATGACGGCAAGGTCTGGTTCGCGCCGCTCACCGGCGGCGGCGACCTGATGGTCTACCGCAAGGACGTGCTGGAAGCCGCCGGCATCCAGCCGCCGAAGACGCTGGACGAATTGATCGCCGACGTGCCGAAGCTGACCAATGCCGACAAGGGCATGTACGGCATCGCGCTGCGCGGCGCGCGCGGCTCGGGCGCCAATGTCTGGCGCTGGATGCCGTTCTTCAAGGCCTATGGCGGCAAGTGGTTCGACGGCGACAAGCCGGCTTTCAATTCCGACGCCGCCGTGAAGGCGACCGAAACCTATCTCAAGCTGTTCAAGGACTCGGCGCCCGGGACGCAGACCGGCAGCTGGGATGAATCGACCGGCGCCTTCCTGTCCGGCCAGGTCGCCATCCTCGTCGAATCGACGCCGCTGTCGGGCATGGCGGTCGACCCGAAGACCTCGCAGGTGGTCGGCAAGGTCGGCTTCCTGCCGCCGCCCTCGCCGTTGCCGGGCGGCGGCTATGGCCATGGGCTCGCCATCGGCACCAAGGCCAATTCCGATGACGCGGCTAAGAAATGCGCCGGCCTGTTCATCGCCTGGGCAACGTCGAAGGAGAACGAGAAGCGCCGGCTCGATGCGCATCAGTTCGGCGAGCTGAACCGCACCAGCATTCTTTCCAGCAAGGAGTTCGCTGACATCTACGGCGCCGATCTCGGTCAGGCGCTGGCCGAAACCGGCAAGGTGACCGCGGTAAACTTCTGGCAGGATCCGCGCTGGCCCGATCTCGGCGACCGCTGGGGCATCATCCTGGAGGAGCTGGTCACCGGCACGCGGACCGACATCAAGGGCGGCCTCAACGAGCTCGAGGCCTATGCCAACGATCTGGTGAAGAAGAAGTAATCCTCCCGCCCGCGGCGTACGGTCCACGGCATTCGAAGGAATGCCGGGATCCGCGCCGCGGTCTCTACCAACGACCCAAATACACCCGAGGATAGGCCATGCGCCGACGCTCTTCCCTGCCGGTCACATTTCTGGTTCCCACCCTCGCCATCCTTCTGGTGCTGTCGATGGTGCCGACGCTCTATGCGATCGTCATCGCGCTGCAGAACCGCGAGCTGAGCACGACCGGTTATTCCTGGGTGTGGTTCTCGAACTTCGCCGATCTCTTCCTCGACCGCCGCTTCCTCAACGCCGTCTGGGTCTCGGTGAAATGGGAGATCGTCACAGTCATCGCGACGATGGTGGTAGCGATCGGGCTCGGCGTGCTGATGTTCGAGGTCGCCTCGCCGCGTATGCGCAATTTTTATTGCCTTCTGTTCATCATCCCGGTGCTCTTGCCGCGCGTCTCGGCCGCCTTCGTCTGGAAGTTCGCCTATCACCCGCTCTATGGCATCGCGACCTACCCCTACCGGCTGATCACCGGCGGGCTGATCTTCGATCCGCTGTCCAAGCCGGGCACCGCGCTCTTCGCCGTGGCATCGGTGGATGTCTGGCAATGGGGGCTGTTCTTCGCCGTCATCGTGCTGAAGCTCCTCGAAACCCTGCCGCCGCAGCCGATCGAGGCGGCCCGGCTCGATCACGCCAGGCGCTGGCAGATCCATGCCTATGTCACCCTGCCGATGCTGAAAGCGCCGCTGATCAGCCTGATGTTCGTCAAGATGATCGAGTCGCTGCGCTCCTTCGACCTGATCTATGTGATGACGCGCGGCGGGCCGGGCGTCGCGAGCGAGACGCTCGACATGTACGCCTTCTCGCAAGGCTTCATCGAGTCCGGCAAGGTCTCCTACGCTTCGGCCATGGCCGTGCTGATGATGATCGCGACGGTCATCACCTTCACCATGCTGTGGAAGCGGGTGCAGGCATGAAGCAATATCGATTGAGAGCGGGCCGCCTGATCGCCAAAGCCGTCCTGGCGCTGGCCGGGTTCCTGGCCGTGTTCCCGCTGGTCTGGACGGCGCTCAACGCGCTGAAGAACAATGTCGACATCATCACCCGCGTGCCGAAGGTGTTCTTCACGCCGACGCTCGCCAATATCAGCTACATCCTCGGCCGCGACAGCGTGCTGACCGGGCTCTACAACTCCGCGGTCGCCTGCGGCGCGGCGGTGCTGATCGGCATCGTGCTCGGCCTGCCGGCGGCCTATGCGGTGGCGCGATATCCAAACCGCTTCGCCGGCGACATCCAGTTCTTCGTGCTGTCGCTGCGCTTCCTGCCGCCGGTGGCGGTCGCCATCCCGCTGATGGTGATCTGGCTGCAGCTCGGACTCTACGACACTTTGCCGGCGCTGATCGTCACCTACTCGCTGCTCACCATCTCCGTCATCATGTGGCTTGCCATTCCCGCTTTCCAGGGCGTGCCGAAGGAGATCGAGGAAGCCGCCTTCGTCGACGGCTACGGCGCCTATTCGGTGTTTTGGCGGATCGCGCTTCCCGTGGCGGCGCGCTCGCTGATCGGCGCCATCGCCTTCAGCTTCGTGCTGGTCTGGAACGAGTTCCTGATCGCGCTGATGCTGTCGAGCTCCAACGCCAAGACGCTGCCGATCGTGGCTTCCGAGCTCTCGCAGCAAGGCATGAACGTGCCCTGGGGGATCCTCAACGCCTCGGTGGTGTTGCTGTCGCTGCCGCCGCTGCTCTTCCTCGGCGTGCTCAGCGGCTTCCTGAATTCCGTTTTCCGGCAAAAGAAAAGTTGAAGCGAGGACACCCGATGCGGGCACTGGTGCTTGAGAAAAAAGGCGAACTGTCGCTGCGCGAGATCGCGCTGCCGCAAGATGTCGGGCCGGAGGACGTCAAGATCGCCATCCACACGGTCGGCGTCTGCGGCAGCGACGTGCATTACTACACCCATGGCGCCATCGGCAGCTATATCGTGCGCCAGCCCATGGTGCTCGGCCATGAGGCATCGGGCACGATCGTCGAGGTCGGCGCCAATGTCACGAGCCTGAAGGTCGGCGACCGCGTCTGCATGGAGCCCGGCGTGCCGAACCTTGCCTCGCGCGCGACGAAGCTCGGCATCTACAATGTCGACCCGGACGTCCGCTTCTGGGCAACGCCGCCGGTGCATGGGGTGCTCGCGCCCTATGCCGTGCATCCAGCGGCCTTCACCTACAGATTGCCGGACAACGTCTCCTTCGCCGAAGGCGCGATGGTCGAGCCCTTCGCCATCGGCATGCAGGCGGCGGCACGCGCCCGCATCGTGCCCGGCGACGTCGCCGTCGTCGTCGGCTGCGGCCCGATCGGCATCATGATCGCGCTCGCCGCGTTGGCGGGCGGATGTTCCAAAGTACTGATCTCGGACTTCTCCGCGCCGAAGCTGGAGATCGCCGGCCAGTATCCCGGCATCGTGCCGGTGAACATCGGCGAACAGTCGCTGGTCGACGCCGTTGCGAGCGCGACCGACAACTGGGGCGCCGACATCGTGTTCGAGGCGAGCGGCAGCCCGAAGGCCTTCGCCAACCTGTTCGACATCGTGCGGCCGGGCGGCGCGGTCGTGCTGGTCGGGCTGCCAGTGGAGACGGTCGAGCTCAACGTTCCGGCGGCGATTTCCAAGGAAGTGCGCATCGAGACCGTGTTCCGCTATGCCAACATCTTCGACCGCGCCTTGCAGCTCATCGCCTCCGGCAAGGTCGACCTCAAGCCGCTGATCACCGGCACCTATGATTTCTCCGAGAGCATCAAGGCGTTCGAGCGCGCCGCGCAAGGCAAGCCGCAGGACGTCAAGCTGCAGATCCTGCTGACCGGTGAGAAGGGATAAGGCATGTCCGCGATCGTTTGCTCCCATGTCGACAAGGCCTATGGCGCCACGACCGTCATCCGCGATCTCAACCTCGCGATCGAGGAGCATGAATTCGTCGTGTTCCTGGGGCCGTCCGGCTGCGGCAAGTCCACGCTGCTGAGGATGCTCGCCGGGCTGGAGGATATCAGCGGCGGCGAGGTGTCGATCGGCGGCAAGGTGGTCAACGATCTGGAGCCCGGCGACCGCGGCATCGCCATGGTGTTCCAGAACTATGCGCTCTATCCGCATATGACGATCTTCGACAACGTCGCCTTCGGACTGAAGCGGCAGAAGGTGCCGGCGGCCGAGATCAAGAAGCGCGTCGAGGCCGTCGCGAAAACGCTTGGTCTCGAACCCTATCTCGGCCGCAAGCCGACCGAGCTGTCCGGAGGCCAGCAGCAGCGCGTGGCGATCGCGCGCGCCATGATCAAGACGCCGAAGGTCTTTCTCTTCGACGAGCCGCTGTCCAACCTCGACGCCAAGCTGCGCAACCACATGCGCGTCGAGATCGCCAGGCTGCACCAGTCGCTGAAGACGACGACCGTCTATGTCACGCATGACCAGCTGGAAGCGATGACACTGGCTGACCGCATCGTGCTTCTGAAGGACGGCGTGATCGAGCAGATCGGCTCGCCGGCCGAGATCTACCGCCGTCCCGGCAACCAGTTCGTGGCCGGCTTCATCGGCACGCCGAACATGAATTTTATCGACGCCATGGTCGGCCGCAAGGCGGATGGCTGGACACTGACCGGCGCGGGAACGGTGCTCTCGCTTGAAGGCAGCGCTTTCGACCTGCGGCACGGCGATCGGGTCGTGCTCGGCATCCGGCCTCCGGATCTCAAGACGGCAAACGGAAGCGCAGGCAACATCCTGCAAGGCACCGCCGACCTCATCGAATTCCATGGCAATGACGCGCTGGTGACGTTCGGCTCGGGCGGCAAAGAGATCAGCGCGCTAGTGCCGGCTCGCGAATGCCCGGAGTTGCGCGCGCCCGTGCGCTACAGCTTCGATGAAGAGAGCATCCATCTGTTCGATGCGGAGACCGGCAAGTCGCTGCGCAGGTAACAGGTCAGCTGATCGCGTCGAGCATCTGCCGCTGGCGGTGCATTTCGAGGAAGATGCGGTAGTCGCGATCGAAGCGGGCGCCGGCTTCCTTGTTGGGCGCGCGCGTCTTGCCGCCCTGCTGCATGGCGACGCAGGCGGCGTTGAGATCGGGATAGAGGCCGGCGGCCGTCGCCGCCACCATGCCGGTGCCGAGCAGCACCGCCTCGTCGGCCAGCGGCTCGACCACCGTGCAGCCGGTGGCGTCGGCATAGAGCTCCATCAACAGCGGGTTCTTGGTGTGGCCGCCGGTAACGTGCAGCGTGTCGATCAGGTAGCCGTTCTCGTTCAACGCCTCCAGCACATGGCGCACGCCGAGCGCGATGCCAACCGCGGTGCGCCAATAGAGCTTGCACAGGCTGTCGAAGGAGGAATCGAGCGTCAGGCCGCTGATGACGCCGACGGCGTGCGGGTCCGCGAGCGGCGAGCGGTTGCCATGGAAATCCGGCAGCACATGCAGCCTGGCCGCCAGCGCATCGCCCTCCTCGGCGCGCAATTCGGCGACGCGCCTGGCGATCTTCATATGCATGGCCGCGTCCGGCTCGCCGCCCGCGCCAAGCCAGCGGATGATGTGGTCAAGCAACGCGCCGGTGGCCGACTGGCCGCCTTCCGACAGCCACAGCGTCGGCAATGCGGCGCCGTAATACGGGCCCCAGACGCCGGCAAAGGGCTGCGGGTCATGCGACATCGCCATGACGCAGGACGATGTGCCGGCGATCAGCGCCAGGTGCCGGCTGATGTTCTTCTCGTCGCCGGCAAAGCCGCCCAGGACACCCAGCGCGCCGGCATAGGCATCGATGACGCCGGCGCCGACCCGGCATTTTTCAGTCAGGCCGAGCTCGGCGGCGGCCTTCGCCGTCAGCGGACCGATATCCGTGCCGACCGGGCTCGCCTTTTCCGGCAGATTGCCGTGCTCGAAAAGATCGCCGAGGCCGACGAGCTCGAAGAAGTCGCGCCGCCAGCTTTCTTCCTCATGCGCGAGATAGGTCCATTTGGCCGTCAGCGTGCATTGCGAGCGGGCGAGCGAGCCTGATGCCTTCCAGGTCAGGAAATCGGCGAGGTCGAACAGATAGCCGGCTTCGTTCCACGTCTTAGGCAGATGACGCTTCAGCCACATCAGCTTCGGCGTCGCCATCTCCGGCGACATCACCCCGCCGATATAGTCGAGCACGGCATGGCCGCTTGCCGTGCATTCATCAGCCTCGGCGATGGCGCGGTGATCGAGCCAGACGACTGTGTCCCAACGCTTCTCGCCGGTGACCGAGACGCTGATCTGGTCGCCTTGCCTGTCGCGCGCGACCAGCGAGCAGGTGGCGTCGAAGGAGATGCCGGCGATATCGCCGGCGGCAACGCCGGATTTCTCGAGGGCGGACCGCACCGATTTGCACACCGCCGACCAGATGTCCTCCGAATCGTGCTCGGCATGATCGGGCTTGGGCTGATGCATGGCGATCGGATGATCGGCACGGGCAAGCAGGTTGCCGCGCGCGTCGAGAATGCCCGCGCGAGCGCTCCCGGTGCCGACATCGACCGCGCAAACGAAACTCTTCGTCAAGATGCTTTTACTCTCGCTCCCAGGCCTGCAATCAGATCGGGCAATTGCAGCATGTCAGCGAATATAGAGTCCGGTTCGGTTGACGCAAGCCGGGCTTTCAAGCCGGGATTTCCGGCATGCGAGCCGCCCGTGAAGGCAAGGACGCGCATGCCCGCCGCGCGCGCCGCGGCAACGCCTGCCGGGCTGTCCTCGACGACCAGGCAATTGCGTGGATGCGCCCGCATGGAGGCAGCGGCATGGAGGAAAAGGTCGGGCGCCGGCTTGCCGCGCTTGACCATGGTGGCGCTGAAGATATGCGGCTCCAGCAGCGGCAGCAGGCCGGTGACGTCGAGCGCGTAGCGGATGCGTTCCAGCGTGCCGGACGAGGCGACGCAGCAAGGCAGACCGAGCTTCGGCAGAACCTCCTTGATGCCGGGGATCGGCTTCAATTCCTCGCGGAACTTGCGCATCAGGTCGACGCGCATGGCGGTCAGATGCTGGTCGCTGATCTCCAGCCCGAACTCTTGGCCGAGGATCTCGCGCACGCTTTTCATGCTCTTGCCCAGGAAATGCTCGTAGGCGGCGTCCTCGCTGACCGTGCCGCCGGCGAGCTCGATCATGCCGAGCAGCGCCGAGACCGAAAGCGCCTCGCTGTCGACCAGCACGCCGTCACAGTCGAAGATGACCAGCTCAGGCGTCATCGGGCAGGCTTCCGCTACGCGTCAGAGCTTGTCGGCGAGATAGCGCGCCAGGGTTTCGCGCGCGCCGTTCGCCCACAGCACCTTCAGGGCATGGGCGAAGGCCTCGGCGAAGACGGGCGAGCGGCCGACATCGCCATAGATGTCCTCCATCGCCAGCCAGGCCTTGGGGTCATCCTTGGCCTCCCTGGCGGTGGCCTGCATGCGGCCCCAGCTCGGGTCGTTGGGCTCGATGACGGCGCCGCTGTCGGTGGTGCCGAAGCAGTAACGACACCACAAGGCCGATTCCAGCGCGAGGCCGGCGACGCCTTCGCCCGCCTTCAGCCGGTCGGCGATGGTCGGGATGATGAATTTCGGCTGGCGGTTGGAACCGTCGAGGCAGAGCCGGCGGATGGTGTCGCCGATCTTGGGATTGGAGAAGCGCCGCTCGATGAGCTGGTAGTAGTCCTCCAGATCGGTGTCGGGCACCGGCGGCACGGTCGGAATGATCTCGTCATGCTCGAGCTTGGACAGGAAGGCGCGCACCAGCGGCTCCTGCATGCCTTCGTGAACGAAATGGATGTCCATCAGGCCGGCCGGATAGGCTATTGTCGCGTGGCCGCCATTGAGGATGCGGATCTTCATCAGCTCGTAGGGCGAGACATCCTTGACGAACTGCACGCCGACTTTCTCCAGCGCCGGACGGCCGGCGGTGAAATGGTCCTCCAGCACCCATTGCTTGAACGGCTCGCAGAACACCGGCCAATTGTCCTCCAGGCCGAAATCGTCGGCGAGGATCCGGCGCTCGCGGTCGGTCGTGGCCGGCGTGATGCGATCGACCATGCCGTTCGGAAAGGCGACCTTGTCCTCGACCCATGTCGCCAGGTCCTCGTCGATCAGCCGGGCAAGGCCGATGACGCCGTCTGAGGTGACGTGGCCGTTATGGGGGATGTTGTCGCAGGACATGACGGTGAAGGGCACGATGCCGTCGGCGCGCCGGCGCAGCAGGCCGGCAAGGATGATGCCGAAGACGGTTTTCGGCACGGCGCCCGGCTGCGCGTCGGCGACGATATCGGGATGGGCGGGGTTGAACTTGCCGGAGGCCGGGTCGATGAAATAGCCGCCCTCGGTGATGGTCAGCGAGACGATCTTGATCGCCGGATCGGCAAGCCGCTCGATGATCGCGGCCGCATCGCCAGGCGTCAGGAAATCGATCATGGCGCCGGTGACGCGGGCGCTCATATGGCCCCGGTCCTGCTCGACCACTGTGGTCAGCCAGTCCTGTTCGTGCAGCTTGGAGCGGCCGATCTTCTCGCCCTCGAACACGCCGGCGCCGATCAGAGCCCAGTCATGGCCTTCGCCGGTGGCGAACAGGTCGTCGAGATAGACAGCCTGGTGCGAGCGGTGGAAATTGCCGACGCCGAAATGGACGATGCCGGCCTTCAGGGCCGAGCGGTCATATTTCGGACCGGCGACCTTGGCCGGCAGGCTGGCGAGGTTCGAGGAAGAGAGTTTCACGGTCATCTCATTTTACCCTTTGGCCGATCTGCAGCCCGACTGTTTACGCCTCCTGAGGAGAGCGAGGATGAGGGGCAACATCTGGTGTTCCAGCATGCTGCCCCTCACCTGCCCCGCGACGCTTGCTCCGGAGGAAAAGAGAGAAGCGCCTCCCCCTCAACTCATCCCGTCAGCTCATCCATTGACCGCCGTCGACATTGTAGGTCTGGGCGACGATGTAGTCGGCCTCGTCGCTGGCGAGGAACACGGCCATGCCGGCGAGGTCCTCGGGCTTGCCCATGCGGCCGTAAGGCACGCCTTCGCCGACCAGGCGCTTCTTCTCGCCCTTCGGCCGGTTCTCATATTTGGCGAAGAGCGCGTCGACCTGGTCCCACATGTCGCTGTCGACGACGCCCGGCGCGATGCCGTTGACGTTGATGCGGTGCTTGATGAGGTCGAGCCCCGCCGATTGCGTCAGCGAGATGACAGCGGCCTTGGTGGCGCAATAGACCGCGACCAGCGGCTCGCCGCGCCGGCCTGCCTGGCTTGCCATGTTGATGATCCTGCCGCCCCGTCCGCGCGCGATCATCGAGCGGGCGGCGGCCTGCAGCATGAACAGCGTGCCGGCGACGTTGACCGCGAACTGCTCGTCGTAGCTCGCCCTGGTGATCTCGACGATCGGCGCCAGGTCGAAGATCGCCGCGTTGTTGATCAGCACGTCGAGCCCGCCGGTCTTCGCCTCGACAGCGTTCACCGCCGCCTCGATCGAGGACTGGTCGGTGACGTCGAGCCGGATCGCGTAAGCAGCGGAGCCGATCGCTTTCGCCGTCGCTTGCGCCGCGTCGAGGTCGATATCGGCAATCGCCACCGTCGCGCCCTCGCGCGCATAGGCTTCGGCGAAGGCCCTGCCGATGCCGCGCGCCGATCCGGTGATCAGCGCCGATTTGCCTTTCAGCCTCACTGTCCCGTCCTCACGCGGCCAGCGCCTTGCCGTCGGCGCTGAAGCGGTGGAGCTTGGTCTTGTCGGGGGTCAGGTAGACGGTGTCGCCATGCTTGACCGCGACCTCGCCGTCGGCGCGGACGTTGATGGTGCCGATGCCGTCCGCCTGGACATGCAGGAAGGTGTCGGAGCCGAGATGCTCGGCGACGCCGACCGTCGCCTTCCAGTCGCCGGACGAGGTCGAGATGTTGAGATGTTCGGGCCGGATGCCGATGGTCTTGGCGCCGTATTTCTCCGCTGGCTCGCCTTCGATCATGTTCATCTTGGGCGAGCCGATGAAGCCGGCGACGAAGAGGTTCTTCGGCGTCTTGTAGAGCTCCATCGGCGAACCGACCTGCTCGATGTTGCCGGCGTTGAGCACGACGATCTTGTCGGCCATGGTCATGGCCTCGACCTGGTCGTGGGTGACGTAGATCATCGTCGTCTTCAGCTGCTGATGCAGCTCGCTGATCTCCAGCCGCATGGTGCCGCGAAGCGCGGCGTCGAGGTTGGACAGCGGCTCGTCGAATAGGAAGGCCGAGGGCTGGCGCACGATGGCGCGGCCGATGGCGACGCGCTGGCGCTGGCCGCCGGAGAGCTGACCCGGGCGGCGCTCGAGATAATTGGTGAGGTTCAAGACTCGCGCGGCGTCCTTCACCTTCTTATCGATCGTCGCCTGGTCCTCGCCGGCCATCTTCAGTGGGAAGGCGATGTTCTTGGCGACCGTCATATGCGGGTAGAGCGCGTAGGACTGGAACACCATGGCGAGCTTGCGCTTGGCCGGAGCCTCGCGGGTGACGTCGCGGCCATCGATCGAGATCGTGCCGCCGCTGGTGTCCTCCAGCCCGGCGATCAGCCTGAGCAGCGTGGACTTGCCGCAACCCGAGGGGCCGACGAACACCACGAACTCGCCGTCCTCGATGTTGAGGTCGATGTTCGGAATGATCGTCGTCGACCCGAAGGACTTGGAGACGTTCTTGAGCGTGATGTTTCCCATGGTTTCCTCCCGGGGATGGTCTTGGTCGTCCGCCGCGTGGGCGTTCTACTTCACGGCACCAAAGGTCAGGCCGCGCACCAGCTGCTTCTGGCTGAACCAGCCCATGATCAGGATCGGCGCGATAGCCAGCGTCGAGGCCGCTGAGAGCTTGGCCCAGAACAGGCCTTGCGGACTGGAGAAGGAGCTGATGAAGGCGGTCAGCGGCGCCGCGTTGGTGGTGGTGAGCCGGATGGTCCAGAACGCTTCGTTCCAGGCGAGGATGATGTTCAAGAGCATGGTCGAGGCAATGCCGGGAACGGCCATCGGCGTCAGCACATAGATGATCTCGTTCCACAGCGAGGCGCCGTCCATGCGCGCCGCTTCCAGGATCTCGCCTGGGATCTCGCGGAAATAGGTGTAGAGCATCCAGACCACGATCGGCAGGTTGATCAGCATCAGCATCACGGTAAGGCCGATGCGGCTGTCGAGCAGGCCGGTGTCGCGGAAGATCAGGTAGATCGGGAACAGCACCGCGACCGCCGGCATCATCTTGGTCGACAGCATCCACATCAGGATGTCCTTGGTGCGCTTGCTCGGCGAAAACGCCATCGACCAGGCCGCCGGGACGGCGACGATGAGCGCGAGGATGGTCGAGCCGACCGAGAGCAGCACCGAATTGAAGAAGAACTTGAAGTAGCCGCTCTGCTGCTGGACCTCCGAGTAACTCTCGAAGGTCCCGGACGGGATGAGGTTGAAGCCCTGGATCGCCTCCTGCTCCGACTTGAACGAGGTGATGATCGTGTAGAGGATCGGAAAGAAGATCAGCAGGGCGACGATCCAGGCCGCGGCCGTGGCGATGGTCTTGTGCTGGGTGGTGACTGCGCGGGCCATGTCGGGTCCTCCCTCACTTGTCCAGGTTCTTGCCGACGGCGCGCATGGCGAAGAAGGCAACGATGTTGGCGAGAATGACGGCGATCACGCCACCGGCGGATGCCTGGCCGATTTTGAACTCCAGGAGCGCCTTCTGGTAGACGAGGAAGGGCAGGTTGGTGGAGGCGTAGCCCGGGCCGCCATTGGTGGTGACCAGGATCTCGGCATAGATCGAGAGCAGGAAGATCGTCTGGATCAGGATGACGACGGTGATGGCGCGCGACATGTGCGGCAGTGTCAGGTAGATGAAGCGGCTCACGAAGCCGGCGCCGTCCATCTCGGCCGCCTCCTTCTGCTCGCCGTCGAGCGACTGCAAGGAGGTGAGCAGGATCAGCGTGGCGAAGGGCAGCCACTGCCAGGCGACGATCAGGATGACGGCGGTCAGCGGGTGCTGGCCGAACCAGTCGATCGGCTGGGCGCCGAAGAAGCGCGCAATGTCGGCGAAGACGCCGTATTGCGGGTGCATGATCATGTTCTTCCAGACAAGTGCCGCGACCGGCGGCATGACGAAGAACGGCGAGATGACCAGGATGCGCACGATGCCCTGGCCCCAGATCGGCTGATCGAGCAGCATCGCCAGAAGGATGCCGCCGACCACCGTGATGACCAGCACGCTGACGACGATGGTGAGCGTGTTGAGGATCGAATAGAGGAAGGCCGGGTTGGAATAGAACAGCGCGTAGTTGGAGAAGCCGACGAAGCCGTCACGCATCGGGTTCAGCGGATTGTATTGCTGAAACGAGAACCAGAGCGTGAACAGCAGCGGCACGATCATCCAGACGAACAGCAGGATCACCGATGGCGCCATCATGAAGCGGGCAAGCGAACGGGTTTGCTGAGTAGCCATGACGGTCACCCTCCCAAAGTCAGCCGGATTTTCAGAGTTGCGCCCAGAATCTTCCCGGTTTTGAAGGGTGGCCGCCCGAACTGGGTTTCGGGCGGCCCCTTGCCGGCCATGATGCGCGACCGGCGTTCGGCACCGGGAGGAGCCTTACTTGATGTAGCCGCCTTCGGTCATCGCCGCGGTGGCTGCGTCCTGGGCCTGCTTGAGGGCGTCGTCGACGCTCGACTGGCCGGCAAGGGCGGCCGAGAAGAGCTGGCCGACGGTGGTGCCGAGACCCTGGAATTCAGGAATGGCGACGAACTGCACGCCGACATAGGGCACCGGCTTGACGGTCGGATGCGTCGGGTCGGCGGCGTTGATTGAGTCCAGCGTCATCTTCGCGAAGGGCGCCGCCTTCTGGTACTCCGGATTGGCGTAGAGCGAGGAGCGCGTTCCAGGCGGAACATTGGCCCAGCCTTCCTTCGAGGCGACCAGCTCGGCATAGTGCTTGCTGGTTGCCCAGGAGACGAACTTCTCGGCGGCATCGGCCTTCTGGGTGCCGGCGGGGATCGCCAGCGACCAGGCCCACAGCCAATTGCCGCGCTTGCCTAGGCCGTTGTCGGGCGCCAGCGCATAGCCGACCTTGTCGGCGACCTGCGAGGCCTTCGGATCGGAGACGAAGGACGCCGCGACGGTGGCGTCGATCCACATGCCGCACTTGCCCTGCTGGAACAGCGCCAGGTTCTCGTTGAAGCCGTTTGACGAAGCGCCTTCCGGACCGTCGGCCTTCATCAGGTCGACATAGAACTGCAGCGTGTTCTTCCACTCGGGCTGATCGAACTGCGGCTTCCAGTTCTCGTCGAACCAGCGGGCGCCGAAGGAGTTCGACATGGCGGTGAGGAAGGCCATGTTCTCGCCCCAGCCGGCCTTGCCGCGCAGGCAGACACCGTTCACGCCATTGGCGCGGTCGGTCATCTTGTCGGCGGCCTGCTTGATGAATTCCCAGGTCGGCGCGTCGGGCATCTTCAGGCCCGCCTTCTCCATCAGGTCCTTGCGGTACATGACGAAGGAGCTTTCGCCGTAGAAGGGCGCGGCATAGAGCTTGCCGTCGACCGACAGGCCGCCGGCGATGGCCGGGATGATGTCCTTGACGTCATAGTCGTCGCCGAGCTTGTCGAGCGGCAGCAGCCAGCTCTGCTTGGCCCAGATCGGAACCTCGTAGGTGCCGATGGTCATGACGTCGTACTGGCCGCCCTTGGTGGCGATGTCGGTGGTCACGCGCTCGCGCAGCACATTCTCTTCAAGCGTGACCCAGTTGAGCTGGATGTCGGGGTTGGCCTTGGTGAAGTCGTCCGTCAGCTTCTGCATGCGGACCATGTCGCCATTGTTGACGGTGGCGATGGTGATGGATTCGGCATGCGCAGCGAAAGCGAGAGCGCTGGCCGACAACAGGCCCAGGGTGAGCGTGCGAAGTTTCATCAAATTCCTCCCATAAACCAAGATGAGCATTTGCCTTGGCTTTGAGCAATTACTCACTTGGTGTGATTTATGTCAAGGCGGAATCGATGCTGCAGCGCAGCAGAAACGTGAACCCCGACCCGGCGACGCGGCCAGGATCTTGGCGAGGAAGGCTGAGAGCAGTCGGCTTACGCGCAGGCGATCTCGGCGAGGATCCAGTCACGGAAGGCGCGGATCTTCGGCACATTGCGACGCGCCGTCGGATAGACCAGCCAATAGGCATGGCCGTCATCGCCGACGAGATCGAAGGGCTGGATCAGACGGCCGTCGGCGATCTCGTTCTTGAACAGCGCCCTGGTCAGGATCGCCACGCCATGGCCCGCCATCGCCGCATTCGCCTCATAGGCCTGCGCGCCCATGCTAGAACCCGGCCGCTTGGCGAGATCATGGCCGGTCACACCGGCGGCCTCGAACCATTGCGACCACCAGACGTCGCCGGGGTCGAGGATCGGCAGGCGCAACAGGTCGGCCGGCTCCTTGACGCCGCCTATGCTCGCCGCGAGCTTGGGGCTCAGCATGGGGGTGAAATCGGCATCAAGC